>SKTJ01000061.1 GCA_007122565.1 Syntrophomonadaceae bacterium
CACCTGACCCGGTAGCCCGCTCTTGTAAGCTGCTGCGTCCCCAGAAATCGGTGACAACACTGAAATTACTGATGCCGACCACCGAGGGCGTTACCTCCTCAGCTGCCTTAACCACTGCCATATAATAACTTTCTATTTCGGGAGGGACATCCATCCTCTGCCTCCCACTGTTCTGCTCCATCTCAGGTAGAGGTAATGCTTTTTCGTCATCCCTGTTTATTTCCGGAGGAAGCACATTGCCGGCCAGGTAGAAAAAAAGCGTTGCCACTATTAGCCCTCCCACCAGCAATCCCAGGATAATACCTCTCCAAAATTGGGCACTTCTCCCTTTTGGTTTTGTAGAAAATCCGTCATCAAAATGATTCACCGTGATCACCTCTCCATAATAAATCAGTTTGTTACTGCTCAGGTATACAGCTACCCTTGCAGGATACCTGTTCCCAACCGCAGGCTCAATAAAAGATTATAATGTTGGCTTTGCCGACCCACCACATTTTTTGGCTCGCTTCGCTCAGACACTAAAATGTGGAACCCCGGTCCGTCAAAGCCTTATGATCGAGCCTGAACGGTTGCTCACAGGTAAAACTGCAACCCCAATAAAGTATTGTTTTTATAGCTGAGCAGTTACATCAGTTTTTTATAACTAACCCTTCCCGGCGCAGATGACAGGTGTCATTGAACAACTTTAGACGCCGGCTCCCATGAAAATCTCCCTCCAAAATGGTGAGAGAGGCAGGTGAGACAGAAAACGGCCATCCCTGCCGGCGATCATAAGCTAGAAAGTACTGAACAAAAGCCTGTAAAAACCTGCCGTGGCTTACTATCAGTATGGGAAGGTTATACCTTCCCGTCCGCTCCAATGAGGCTAACAAACGATAAAAGCGCCCGGCTCGCCAGAATAGCCTCTTTATTCCCTCCGCTCCCGGGATTTCAGCTCGTTGAAAATCCTGCTGTAATTGTTCCAGAATAGCGGGATAGCGCTCGCCAATTTCCCGGCGTGTTAATCCCTGTATAATCCCCCAGTGATATTCCTGTAACAGAGGGGTAAATAATGGGGATGGATCCTGCACCCTTTTACCCAATAGCTTTGCTGTTTGCCTTGCCCGCAGGACACTGCTGCAAAAAAAGGCGGAAAAAGACTGCTCATTTAAGCGTTCAGCCAGACAAAGGACTTCTTTTCGACCTTCCGGCCCGAGAGGAATGGGAAGGGTTCCCTGAAACCTTCCTTCCATATTGGCCCTTGTTGTGCCATGTCGAACCAGCCATAACTCCATTAATCAAACATCCTTTGATATCCTGATACCACTGGAACGGTGGCACGTGTGACTGTCCCGAAAATGATAAAACAAGTTGGACAGTTGATAAGTTGAAAATTGGATAGGAAAAGATAAAACATGGAGAACCGAACATCCATCTATTTTCATTGTCTGATGGTGCCGCCACCGCAGTGGGGCGCCATCTATTCTAAAAACAGCGATCTTGTTTACCGCACCGGGGTACGGCAAATGCCTCTACATAGTTTATTATGTTTGCGGGCAAAGCATGCTCACCCTTGCATTAGGACGCAGTAGCAAAGTTGGTCCATCATAAGGGGCCATGGGATCGGAATTCAAAATTCCTGAAATTATGCTTCCAGTAACTTCTGATTTTTGATTAATTCCAACATGATCATGCAATAAGCAACAAATTATTCCCCGGGAAATATTGTTTCTGCGTTACTACCCAGGTATAATTTGTAGCGGGGTTCAGGATACCTGTTCGAAACCGCAGTCTCAAGTTAATGATACAGGAGTTGCACTTTGCCGACCCGGCACACATGCTTTGGCTCGCTGCGCTCAAACACGTAGCATGTGGAAACCCCGGTCCGGCAAAGCCTTTTGATCGAGCCTGAACGGTTACTCACAGGTAATCCTGAACCCCTTTGTGCAATTTTAAAGAGTGCTGAGTTGTTACGTTTTTGCTTTGTCAAAGAGTTCAGTCCAATTCTTCAATTCGCTGCACATTCACTCCCACTTCCAGAAAACGTTCTTCAATCCTTTCATAACCCCTGTCTATATATTTTACATCATTGATAATCGTGTCTCCAACGGCCATGAGGGCGGCAATAATAAAAGCCGCTCCGCCTCGTAGGTCCATGGCCTGTAGGGGTGCTGAGGAAAGCTCACGGCCCCCCTCGATAATAGCGGTCCGACCCTCCAGGGTGATCTGCGCTCCCATCTTTCGCAATTCATCAATATGGCAAAAGCGACGTTCAAAGACGTTTTCCGTTACCAGGCTGATACCGGGAGCTTTTACTAAAAGAACCATCATATGGGGTTGAAGATCGGTGGGGAAGCCAGGGTAGGGAAAGGTCTTCACATCACATGGAGAAAGGTTTTCCCTGCCAATGACCCTCAGATAATCTGGTCCTGACTCCACTTCCACTCCCACTTCTTTAAGTTTGGCAGTTACAGGCTCCAGATGTTTGGGGATAACCCCTTCTACGATAACGTCTCCGCCGGTAGCCGCTGCGGCAATCATAAAAGTTCCCGCCTCGATGCGATCCGGAATAACACTGTGTTCAACCGCATAAAGTTTCTTTACTCCCTGAATCTTGATCACGTCTGTCCCGGCCCCGCGCACCTGTGCTCCCATGGCGTTCAAAAAATTGGCCACATCCACAATCTCCGGTTCCCTGGCCGCGTTTTCAATAATCGTTTTGCCTTCTGCTTTCACCGCCGCCAGCATGATATTAATCGTTGCACCCACACTGACCACGTCCAGATAAATATGTGCTCCCCGCAGTTTTTTTGCCAGTACTTTTATCAGGCCGTGTTCCATCTCCACCCGTGCACCCATGGCAGAAAAACCCTTGATATGTTGGTCAATAGGCCGGGGGCCAAGGTCACAACCGCCGGGCATAGGAATCTCCACCCGTCCAAAACGACCCAGCAAACTGCCCATCAGATAATAAGAGGCCCGTAGTTGGTTAACCAGCATCCCGGGAGGCGAGTAATTATTTACATTGGCTCCATCAATACAAAGAGAATGGTCACCTGGAGAAGAAACAGAAGCTCCCAGCGCACGCATAATATCCAGCAGTTTGTCAATATCCGTGATTTGAGGCAGATTCTCTATCTTTACAGTTTCCTCCGTCAGCAGAGCTGCAGGCAACAATGCCACTGCCGAATTTTTGGCCCCATTGATCATGATTCTGCCTTTGATTCTCTGTTTGCCTTTTACGAGAAAGTATACAGCCAAGCCCAAGCCTCCCTCATATTACCATTCATTTTAGATTAATTTTCTAGGTAGCCTGTAAAAGCGTTGATATAAAATACTTCTCCATTAAGGAGGCGAATCCTCCAGACGGGCGGAATTTCCCAGCGCTCCGCATCATATTCTTCACCATAATAGCCTAAGGAGAATTCTACAATCGCTGTTGGAAGCACATCCTGTTCAGTTTCCAAATAAGCCTCCAGAAAGCGCCAAAGTGCTGTGGAAGGGGGGATAACCTCCCTTTGTTGTTCCCCAAAGCCAAGGGGTTCCAAACGATAGAAATGGACTTTACTATCAGGTTCCCCGTTGCTATAAAACTGCACATAGCCTGCATATAGGGGGAAGTCCCCGTAATCCTGACGATAATACAGCACCGTCTTGTCCTGCTCTGCTATTATATAATCATAAACGAAATCCTGCAGAAAAGAAACCCGCTTCATAAATTCCTCTGCAGCTTCTTCTTTTTGCTCAGGTTCCAAACCTTTAAAGGCATGCTGTAACTGAAAAGTTCCCTCTTTGCATAAGCGCAATTCGTAAGACCCAAAACGCCAACTTCTTATATTATTTTCAGGATCATCTTTTATTACTAAATTATCCGGGGAGAAGTCATTATCATCCTCCTCGTTTTCCAAACCCTGCCATAGCATTGCGGCAACATCCTCTGCATCAGGCTGCCACGGCATCACTACCAGATAAGCAACGCTTATTCCGCCGCGCGGCAAGGATGTATCAAGGGAGAGATTTGCCTGTTGCAGCGCTGTCTCCAGGCGGGAAACTTCCTCTTTGCGACCAAAAAGAACGGGATTGTCCATACCTTCTTCAATTATTATTTGGTAGAGCAGAAATATATTTAAACCTAAAAATGCTACAATAAGCACCCATTTTGCCCGGGACAGATCCATGCTAACCCTCCTTCCACCATAACCTTAACTTCCTGTTAAAGCAGTTCTAATGTCTGCCAGTGCAAATAAAAGCGTCCTGTTTCCGCAAAATGAACAGACCAGGCCGGTACAGCCCTTGCCCCCGCTTCCACCGTGACAACACGGTAAACCGGTTCCAGGGCTAGGAGAGTAGCCTGCAGAAAAGGGAATGATTCCTCATGCAGGTTTAAAGCCTGATAGAGAACCTCTTTATAATGTGCGTAAGTTTGGCTGTCTCCCGTTTTATCCGTAACAATATAAAAACTACGGCGATAATAGGGCATCCCTTTGTCGTTTACCAACATTTCACAACTGCTCTCATCCGTTACCAGGGGAAATCCTTCGGCATAGCTGCGCCAGAAAAATCGATAACCGCCAGCCGTTTTTTCCCGCCTTTCCAGAAAGACGCCGGACGGCCAACCGCCATAAAGACTCTGATTCTCCGCCGCCTCCAGTAACGCTGCGCTGTAGGAAATTCTGTTGTTAAATATCTCCAATCCGGGTGCTGTGTATTCCACGGTACCACCGGCATAAAGGCGCAATCCTTTTTTGCCGTCAGTAAAATAAATAGCGCCATCCCGCTCCTCGATTCTTCTGGCCATAGCCGGATCCAGGAAAAAAGCACTTACAAGCTCTTTTTCCGGTAATATTTCTTTGGTAAGAACAAGCTCCGTTGCTGTTACCGCGGTAGGGACATAGATATGACCGCGTACTGCAATCTCCCAATTTTTCACCTGATCAACCGGTGGGAGGATCTCTTCCTCATCTACTTCCCCGTTCTGTGGCAGCATTTCATCGGGAGGGGTGTTGTCTTCATTCCCTTCCCCATCCTCTTCTCCATTCTCTTCCCTATTCTCTTCCCTATTCTCTTCCCCATCTTCTTCCCCATCTTCTTCCCTATTATGGACTCCGTTCTCTTGTGCAGGCTCATCCCGGGAAGTGGCCTCATTTTCTCCCGTAAGTGCTTCATCCTCAATGTCTGTATTGGTTAAATCATTTTCAGGTTGCACCTCAATATTTTCCAGAGGCGGCACGATGGTGGTCACTGCTTCCGTATCGTCATCAGGGTATGAGGCCTGCAGGACGAAACGGGGGGGCAAATAATCATTAATAGTGCTGCTATCGGTTTCAATTGTTGTAATGAGATTGATCAGTTCGCTTTCTCCCCAGTTAATCCAGCGGTACAAAACTTTTTCATTCCCATCCAGTAGAACATAATAATCTTCTCCACTGCCGAACAGCGTAATCCCATGGACTTCGGCGGGAGAGCCATTGTCCCACAAAAAACTCTCCGGCAGGGGCGGGTTAAAACGAAAAAGCAACTCAAATGATACATCATCAAGCAGAAGTATCAAATCCTCTTCGGTAGGGCGTTCTCCCACGATACCGGGCAATCTCCGCCGCAGCAGCTCATATGCCGTTTGCCAAACACGGGCATGTTCCGCTTCACCGCGGCGCAAAAGGTGGGTTTCTGCTTCTTCCCCATCCCTTTGCAGCACTACAGCCGCAGGCATAACCAACGCATCATGCGGCGGCGGTGCAGAAAAGGAAGCGAACTCGTAACGGGGCAGCACACCCTCCTCCAGATACGGACTGCCAAACCAGAGAATATAGGTAAGATAAAGGCTGAGCAGAATCAACCCTGCAAGCAGAATGGTTTTAAAGCGCTCTTTCAATGTTCTCTCTCCCTTGCGCCGGCATACCCGTTTTTTCCGTCTCCGCGCTGCCTTTTATCTCCAACGGCAGGCAAATGGTCGCTTCTGTTCCTTCTTTCGGACTGCTGCGCAGCGTGATCGTACCTCCGTGGGCATCCATGAGCTGCCGTGCAATGGAGAGCCCGAGCCCTGTCCCCCCCGAATCACGGGAGCGGGCTTTATCCACGCGATAAAACCGCTCAAAGACACGCTCCAGTTCCTCCGCAGGAATACCGATACCCGTATCCTTAACGGTTATGCATATGCGCCCTCCTTCTTTCAAGGCGGCACTCACGACTACCTCTCCACCTGCTGCTGTGTACTTAAGCGCATTATCCAACAGAATCAATATTACTTGCGCAATCATATCCCGCTCCAGATAAGCGCTAAGTTTCCGGGGCAAGACGGAGCATAAATGAATACCCCGGGACTGCCCCTCTAAGGCTACCTGCTCCAACACATCCTGGATTAGTTCACTAAGCTCCACTTCTTCCTTCACCCGTCCTTGTTTAAGAGAATCAAGGCGGGAGAGGGTAAGCAGATCTCTTACCAGTTTAACCATACGATCTGTTTCCTTATCAAGCACTTGCAGAAATTTGGCACGCACTGCCGGTTTTTCCTGAGCACCACCAAGCAATGTTTCCACATAATTCTTTATCGTCGTTAAAGGAGTACGAAGTTCGTGGGACACATTGGCTACAAATTCCTGTTGCATACGGGTGTAGGCCCGGTCCCTGGTAACATCATGGAAGACTACAAGCATTCCCTGTTGTCCTTCATTCCCGGAGAAGGGTACAAAGTAGACTTGCAGTGTTCGTGCCTGTGGTTTGGCCAGTTGAATCTCCCGGATCGCCGGAGTTGTGCAAGAAAGAAGATGGCGCAGTTCTTGCAGCGAAAAAAGCCCCCCCAGAATAATTTCTGCGGATAGTCCCGGCTGTGAGGGGCTGCCGACCTGCTGCAGAATCTGTTGTGCTGCAGGATTGAGGTGGATAGCTCTCCCCTCCCGATTAAAAGCGAGGATACCTTCAGTCATATAGTTAATGATTGCCTCAACTTTGTTTTTTTCTGCCGACATCTCCTGCAGTGTGTTTTGCAGGCGGGCTGCCAAATAGTTAAACATCCGCCCTAATTCACCGATCTCATCCTGCGCGCGCGCAGTAATCTGTTGCGAAAAGTCACCGCCGGCCATTGCTGCAGCCTGGGAAGTAACCTCACGAATGGGTTGAGTAATTGTCCGTGTTAAAAGGAAGCCAATCACAATGGAAATAGTCAGCACTACCAGCCATCCGCTGAGTAACATAAACTTAATTTCCCGCAAAGTAATATAGATATGTTCAAGGGAACTTCTTAAAAACACCACACCGACCACGTTGGTCCCATCTTTCACTGGCAGTGCCAGATAATGGTAGCGGCCTCCCGTCTGCGGGTCCACTCTGACAGTTTCCATACGGTTACCCGTAAGGGCGAGGAGTATATCATCCTGGATAACCCGTCCCCCCAGGAGAGTGAAAGAACGCTGATCAGGGCCACCGAGCAGGCGGCCGTGCCGATCCAGCACCATAATCTCTGTAACGGGGCTTCCCTCCCAAAAATCGGCAATTAAACCGGAAATCTGCTCCGGTTGCTGTTCCTCTTCCAGCAGATAGCGACGCAGAAAATTACCCAGCAGTTCGGCCTGAGCGTTCTGGCTGGCGGCAAAATTGCGCAAATGATAATTTTCCAGCGATTTTACCAGGTATACTCCTCCGAGTTGCATGGCAAAGAGGATCAACAGGGAATAAAGCAAGACAATCTTTCCCTGCATTCCAGCACGCATCAGGATTGCCTCCTTAGATAATACCCGGTACCGCGCTTCGTACAGAGGTATGCGGGATTACCGGGGTCATCCTCAATCTTTTCACGCAGACGCCGTACTGTGACATCAACAGTACGCTCATCGCCGAAGTAATCATAGCCCCAGACCTCTTGCAGCAGCTTTTCCCGACTAAAAACAAAGCCGGCATGGTTCAGCAGAAACGCCAGCAGATTAAACTCCCGGTAGGTGAGGTCAACCACTTTGCCTCCCTTTTTACACTCCACCCTGGCCAAATCAAGCGTAAGTTCCCCGCAGGTTAAAAGTATTGGCGGCTTTTCCTGCATTTTGACACGACGTAGCATTGCCTTTACCCTGGCCAGTAACTCACGCATACTGAATGGTTTGGTTATATAATCATCTGCTCCCAACTCCAGGCCGAGCACTTTATCCACTTCTGTCTCCTTGGCCGTGAGCATAATTATGGGAACATCCAGTTTATTCCTGATCTGCCTGCACAGGCTAAACCCGTCAATGTATGGCAACATAATATCGAGCAGGATCAAGTCCGGCCTCTCCGCAAAAGCAATACGCATCGCTTCCTCACCATCATAAGCGACAAGGACGCGAAAACCCTCTTCCTCCAGGTTGTACTGCAGGATATCCGCGATTGGCTTTTCATCATCCACTACCAAAATCTTTTCCTGCAAGACCTACACCTCTTTAATAGGAATAGTTCTTTTTTTACAGTGCAAACTCCTGCCCGGATGCCTAAAGAAGTCGTAGCAAAAAAAAAGTGACCATAAGGCCACTGTAAAGTATATATTTTAAGAGGGGGTCAACTCATTAAAAGATTAACAGGTTAATGTTACAGTTTTGTTACAAAATACTTATATTTTCTTCACATATGATTATAATTACACAGCATTGCTGAATTACCGGTAACTGAATTTTACTTTAGAATTTGTTACTACTCAGGTATAATTTGCAGCGGGGTGCAGGATACCTGTTCGAACCCCAGTCTCAAGTTAAAGATACAGGTGTTGCCTTTGCTGACCCGGCCACATGCTTTGGCTCGCTGCGCTCAAACACGTACATGTGGAAACCCCGGTCCGGCAAAGACTTTTGCTCGAGCCTGAACGGTTACTCACACAGGTAATCCTGAACCCCTTTGTGCTATTTTTAAGAGTGCTGAGTTGTTTCTAGATTTTGACATTCGACTTCCGACTGTCTATTTCCCCATTGTCCGTCCCATTGAGGCGGCTTCTGCTAAAATTTCCTTATTGTTTAATACTTCCTCCTCTTTGTCCACACCCCGTACCAGCAGATCCCGCTCGTAGTTAATGTTGAGGGCATCAAAATAGTACCGCATTGTGAGGCGGGAGCAATCAAAAAGTCGTTTCCCCCGCGTGGCACCGACGGCAATGAGGTAACCCTTACCCTGCGGTTCGGGTGGAGTCTGTATAAGGCGATATTTCCGCACCCACAGCGCCTGGGAGCGGTCGATAAAAGCCTTGGCAATACCGGAAAGAGCATAAAAGTAGATAGGAGCGGCAAGCACAACATGCCCGGCTTCTTCCAGCAGTGGATAAAAACGGTGCATATCGTCATCAAGCACACATTCTCCTGTATGGTCACAACCCCCGCAACCCTGGCAGGAACGGATATTGAACTTAAAGATCTCTATTTTTTTCACCCGGCAACCCTGCTGCTCCGCCGCCATAAGCAATGTATCCAACAAGATAGTGGAATTAGCCTTGGGGCGCGGGCTGGCTGCCAACCCAAGCACAAAATCATTTTTTCGCATGGTCATCCTCCTTAA
>SKTJ01000153.1 GCA_007122565.1 Syntrophomonadaceae bacterium
GGCGAACTGAGCCGCACCCTGGCACTTGCGGTACGTCTTTACGGTAATATGATGAGCGGCACGATTATCGTTGCTATCCTGTTGACGATTACCCCGCTCATATTCCCGGTAATCATGCAGGCTTTAGGTCTGCTCACCGGTTTAATCCAGGCTTACATCTTTGCTATACTGGCCATGGTATATATCGCTTCAGCCAGTAAGGCGCATCAACAAATAGAGAAAAAAGGAGAGTTATAATATGGAAAGCTTAACTTTAGTTGCAATTATCTCAATTGCTACCGCCGGGTTGACCATTGCCTTTGGCTCAATTGGGCCGGCTCTTGGGCAGGGACGTGCCGTTGCGCAGGCTTTAAGCTCCATTGCTCAGCAGCCGGATGAGGCCAACACGATTACCCGCACCCTTTTTGTGGGTTTGGCCATGATCGAGTCGACCGCAATCTACTGCTTTGTTGTAACCATGATCCTCGTTTTTGCCAACCCTTTCTGGAACTATTTCCTGCAACAGTAAGGGACGGCGACTGAAGTCTTAGATATGGGAGAATGACTATGATTATAGAATGGTATACGGTAATATTTCAGATTATTAATTTTATGATCCTGGTATTTTTGCTGCGCTATTTTTTATACGGCCCGATCATCCGGGCCATGGACGAACGGGAGCAGAAAATAGTGCAGCGTGAGGAAGAGGCGGTGGAGCAGAAGAAAGAAGCGGAAAAAGAAACGCATGCCTATCGCCAAAAAAGCGAACAACTGCAGCAGCAGGAAACAGAAATAATGGAAAAGGCACACGCAGCTGCTGCGGCAGAGAAACTGGAGCTTTTGCAGAAGGCGCGCCAAGCGGTAGATGAAACAAGGCACCGTTGGGAAGATGCATTCATCCGCGAACAGGAAACATTTATCAGTGAACTACGCCGCCGTATCGGGCAGCAGGCCTGCTCCATTGCCCGCCGCTGCCTGCAGGACCTGGCCGATACACGTCTTGAAGAGCTTACCTGGGATCTGTTTCTTAAGAAAATCGGTAAGCTGCCCGAAGAGAAGCGGTCCGCTTTGCGGAAGGCTCTTAGTGCCGATGGTCATAAACTTGCCCTGCGCAGCGCTTTTGATCCCCCTGCAGAAAAATTAAATCAATTGAAGTCGAGCTTGCGAGAGGTCCTGTCTGATCTTAAAGCAGACTTCACCTTGTCAGCGAAGATCGACCCTTCTCTGGTTTGCGGCCTTGAACTCGATGCCGGTGGCTACCGTGTTGCCTGGAGTGTTGGCAGCTACCTGGAAGGTGTTGAAAAGCAGATTTTTAAAGAGCTTGAGCAGGACGGACTTAGGGAGCATACTGAGGAGGTGTCCGGTGGTGGCAAAGCAGGAGACTGAAAGATACGCACCACCTGACGCCCTGCTCAGTGCCGTAAACACCACTGATCAAGCTGTTAAACGGGCGCTCGAGGAATTCGATCCGGAACCGCAACTGGAAGAGACCGGCACAGTCATTGCCATCGGTAATGGTATTGCCCGCATATCCGGCTTGGCCGGGGTGCAGGCTGATGAGTTGGTGGAGTTTCCCGGTGGGATCACTGGTATTGCTTTTAACCTTGACCCCCGTGAAGTAGGCGTAATTATGCTCGACTTTTCTGAGACGATTGTCTCCGGTGACCGTGTGCGCCGCACTGGTCAGGTTGTTGATATACCGGTTGGTGAAGGTCTCCTCGGGCGGGTAATCGACGCCACAGCCCGTCCCCTTGACAATTTTGGTCCGGTAAATTATTCGGAAAAGCGGCCGGTCGAGCGGGAAGCGCCGCCGATTATGGCCCGTTCGCCGGTTACCGAACCGCTGCAAACCGGTATAAAAGTGGTCGACGCCCTGATTCCGGTCGGTCGCGGCCAGCGCGAGTTGATCCTCGGTGACCGCCAGATCGGTAAGACTGCCATTGCCCTCGATACGATTATCAACCAGGCAGATAAAAATGTAATCTGCATCTACTGTTCGATTGGCCGGCAGGGGTCCGACGTGGCCAAGTTTATCGCACAGCTGCGCAAATACGGGGCCATGGATTATTCAACTGTGTTGGTGGCTTCGGGCGACGGCCCGCCGGGCCTGCGCTTTATTGCACCATACGCTGCCACTACTATCGCCGAATATTTTATGGAGCAGGGCCGCGACGTGCTGATCGTTTACGACGATCTTACCCTGCATGCCCGCGCTTACCGCGAGCTGTCGCTTCTTTTGGAAAGGCCCCCCGGCCGTGAAGCTTATCCCGGCGACATCTTCTATCTGCACTCGCGCCTGCTCGAGCGTTCCACCCACCTGCGTGAAGAATACGGCGGCGGTTCGCTTACCGCCATGCCGATTATCGAGACTCAGGCCCAAAATATATCCGCTTATATTCCAACCAACCTGATCTCCATAACTGACGGGCAGATCTACCTTTCACCGGAGCTATTCCAGCGCAACCACCTGCCCGCTGTCGATGTTGGTAAGTCGGTCTCAAGGGTAGGTGGAAAGACACAGCTTCCCGCCTACCGTGTCGTAACCGGTGACCTGCGCCTTTCCTACGCCCAGTTTGAAGAGCTGGAAATGTTTGCCCGCTTCGGCACCCGACTCGATACAAAAACACGTGAGACGATCGAACGAGGCCGCCGCGTGCGCAAGGTACTTACCCAGCCCGAGCTGCAGCCGCTGCCGATTCCGGAGCAGATTGCCGTGCTGCTGGCGGTGACCGAAGGGCTTTTTGACCCTATGGCAGTGGAAGATATCCCGGAAGCGGAGAAAAAGGTAAGACAGGCGGTGAAGGAAGAGCTTCCTGAAATATGCCGTAAAATAGAAGAAGGGGCGCTGCTGTCGGAAGAAGATCAGGCTGACATTGTGGAAGTTGTGCGCCGTGTGCTTGAACAGGCGCAGGCACAGGAACCCCGGGACGATGAAGGGGAAAGTGAAGTGAAGCAGGAGGTTTAAAGCTTGAGTTCAACCTTTGAGACAATGCAAAAAAAAATCGCCAGTGGGGAAGATCTCTCCTCAATCGTCAGGACGATGAAGGCGCTGGCCGCCACCAGCGTACGCCAGTATGAAAAGGCGGCCGAGTCCCTCGACGATTACTACTACACCGTTGAATTGGGCCTTTCGGTTGTGCTCTTATCTCTCACTGAAAAACTGGCCGACCCGCCTGTCGACGCACGCAGGCCTGTGCTTATGCTCATTTTCGGCTCCGACCACGGTCTGGCCGGCCGCTTCAATGAGCAGATTGTCTCCTATGCCCTGGAAGAATATTGGGCTGAAGAGGAGGAGAAAAGGCGGGAACGTCCGGCAAGCAGAGTTGTCGTCTGCATTGGTGAGCAGGCCCTAAACCGGGTCAAGGCCGCCAACATCCCCGTCGTGCAAAGCTTTACTTTGCCCACCTCAATCAGCGCCATTACTCCGTTTGTCCAGCTGCTTCTCGCAAGAGTCGAAAAGTGGCAAAGTGAAGAAGGCGTCGAGCGGGTCATGCTCTTTTACAACCGCCCCCAGCCCGGTGGTTTTAGCCCTAACACTGAAAATATGCTTCCGGTCAGCCTTTCTTCCCTGAAGGAAAAAAGACTTGCTTGGCAGTCGCGCTCCCTGCCCACCTTCACCATGCCGGCAGGGCAGCTGTTATCTGCCCTGCTGCGTCAGTACTTCTTCGTCTCCCTTTACCGTGCCTGCGCCCTTTCGCTGGCCGCTGAAAATACCAGTCGGCTAGCCGCGATGCAAGCTGCCGAAAAAAACATCAACGAACGGCTTGACGAACTAAAAACAGCCTATCAGCACGAACGTCAGGGTGTGATTACCGCAGAGCTGCTCGATATCATCTCCGGCTTCAAGGCTGTCCGCTCCAAATCTTAAGATCCCCGGTATGTTCTCACGCAACCTCTTAAATAATAGGGCTTTTTGGATTGGGAAATGTGTAGGGGAAAAACAGAAAATAAAGGGAATATGCTATTTAAAATTTGGCGCTTTTGCCGGTTTTCTGTCTATTTTTACATAATTAAAACTTAAATAGCAGGAATTATAAGAAATATGCTGAATTAGATAAGAACAGGTGTTTAATAAGTAAGAGAATAAAGGAAGTCAGTGTTCTGCGATTACATGCAGCATTTCCTGGTTATTAACGTATGGAAATGGAGGGATAAATTTGACCAAAAATAAAAAACCAGACACACAAAAAAAAATTGACACACCCGGTGAGCACCACAACACTGGTCAAGAAAAAACTCCAGGGGCGGATTTTCCCATTATCGGCATCGGCGCTTCCGCCGGGGGGTTGGAGGCTTTGGAACGCTTCCTGCGGAACGTTCCGGAAAAAAGCGGCATGGCTTTTGTCGTGGTTCAGCACCTGGATCCGACGCGCGAAGGGATGATGGTGGAACTGCTTGAGCGTATTACCGCTATGCCGGTCTTCCAGGTCCTGGAAAACACTTCCGTCCAGCCGGACTGCGTCTATCTAATCCCGCCGAACAGGGACATGTCCCTCTTCCATGGGGCACTGCACCTTTTCGAGCCGGCAGCACCCCGCGGCCTTCGCCTGCCCATTGATTACTTTTTTCGCTCGATGGCCGATGACCGGCAGGAGCGAAGTATTGGAGTTATCCTCTCAGGCATGGGCACCGATGGTACGCTGGGCCTGAAGGCAATTAAAGAAAAGGAAGGCATGGTCTTTGTGCAGGAACCGGCTTCGGCCAAATTCGATGGCATGCCCAGAAGCGCCATTCACACCGGCTTAGTGGACATCGTAGCCCCGGCGGAGGAGTTGCCCTTAAAGATTATTGACTATCTTAAACAAAAACCCCTTATGGGCGGGCCCGGACAGGGCCTGTCAGACAAAGACCGCACTGCCTTCGAAAAGATCGCCATCCTGCTGCGCTCGCAAACGGGCCACGATTTTTCCCTCTACAAGCAGACCACTGTCTACCGACGCATTGAACGGCGCATGGCCATCCACCAAATCGAAGAACTGACAGCTTATATCCGCTTCCTGCAGGAAAATCCCCAGGAATTGCAGGTGCTGTTCAAGGAACTCCTGATCGGTGTGACCAGCTTTTTTCGTGACCTGGAGGCGTGGGAACAAATGAAGGAACAGGTCATCCCGGAACTCTTTAGCGGGCATGCACCTAATCAGCCGCTGCGGGCGTGGGTGCCCGCCTGCTCCACAGGAGAGGAAGCTTATTCCCTGGCCATTATTTTTAAAGAGGTGCTGGAGCAAGTCAAACCTCCTGCTAACTTCTCGCTTAAGGTTTTCGCCACTGACCTTGACGATGACGCCATTGGAAAAGCCCGACAGGGCCTCTATACGCCCAACATTGCTGCAGATGTTTCCCCGGAACGACTGCGCCGCTTTTTTATCGAGGAGGAACACGGTTACCGGGTGGGCAAAGAGATCCGCGATATGGTTGTTTTTGCCCCCCAAAATATCATCATGGATCCGCCCTTCACCAAGATTCATCTCCTGATCTGCCGTAACCTGCTTATCTACCTGGTTCCGGAGCTGCAGAAGAAGCTCCTGGCGCTCTTTCATCACAGCTTAAATCCAGGCGGGGTGCTGTTTTTGGGTAGTGCGGAAACAGTCGGCATCTTAACCGATCTTTTCGAGCCGTTAAAGGGGAAAGCGCGGTTCTACAGGCGACTTGAGGCCACCGAACATACGGAGTTGTTCCAATTCCCCTCCCCGGGACTTCGCCTTCCTGCCAGCATGCCGGATGCTGCTCCAGCTCTGGCTAAAGCACAAAATCACATCCCAAACCTGGAGAACCTGGCCAATGAGTTGATCCTGAAGCGCTACGCTCCTGCTGCCGTGCTGGTTAGCGACAAAGGTGATATTCTCTATACCAGTGGACGAACAGGCAAGTACCTGGAACCGACAGCCGGCAAGGCCAACTGGAACATTTTTGCCATGGCCCCCGCAGGACTGAGCTACAAGCTAAACAGATCCTTCCATCAGGCAATCCGCCAAAATAGTACCGTAACTCTGAAAAACGTGAAGATAGATACCGATGGCGATAAACAAACCGTAGATGTCACCATCCAGCCACTGGTAGAGCCGAAAGTGCTGCGGCGCCTGGCCATGATCGTCTTTACTGATGTAAGAATGCCACCCCAAACAAAATCGTCGCACCGGAACAAGCGCATACCTGTCTGCAAAACTCGCGCAGCGGAACTGGAACTGGAATTGGAGCAATCCCGCAGGGAGTTGCGGAGCGTGCGTCAGGAGATGCAGTCTTCCCAGGAAGAACTCTTATCCGCCTACGAGGAATTGCAATCCACTAACGAGGAGCTGCAGTCCACCAACGAGGAAACAACCACCTCCAAGGAAGAACTGCAGTCCTTAAACGAAGAATTGCAGACGGTGAACTACGAACTGCAAACTAAGCTGGATGAGCTATATCTGTTGAACAATGACATGAAAAATCTACTCGAAAGTACGGATATCGCCATCTTATTTCTGGATAATGCGCTCTGCGTGCGGCGTTTTACAGCCCAGACAGCCAAAATCATCAAGCTGATACCAGGTGATTTGGGGCGGCCAATTACTGACATTGTTTCCACACTAACTTACCCGGAACTGGACGAAGATGCCCAAAAAGTGCTGCGGACATTGGAATTTATGGAAAAATCCGTCACCACCAGCGATGGTCGCTGGTTTAGGGTTCGTATCATGCCCTACCGCACCCTTGATAACAAAATTGACGGCTTGGTGCTCACTTTTACAGACATCACCGCTTCCAAGACGCTGGAGATTGCTCAACGGGCGACCGAAGACGATTTGGAAAAACGCATCACCGACAAAGATCTGGAGCTGAACAAAGCCAGGCAGAGACTGCAGACTGAAATGCAGGGGAAAGACTCCGATAAAACCACGCAATCTGACGAAACACCGGGGGTATCAACATGAGCAGGGTCAATAACAGGTCAGCGGAAGAGCTGCGCCGCCGGGCGGAGAAGCGATTGCAAACAAGTAAGCAAAAAGCCCCTTCTCCCACGCCACCGGCAGAATTGCAGCGGCTCGTCCACGAACTGGAGGTACACCAAATTGAGTTGGAGTTGCAAAACGAGGAATTGCAGCAGGCGCGCTTAGAGCTGGAAGCATATCTTAGCCAATATACCGACCTCTACGACTTTGCTCCCGTGGGCTACTTGACTTTGGGGCGTGACGGGGCCATCCTTAAGGCCAACCTGACAGGGGCAAACCTGTTGGGGGTGGAGCGTGCCCGGTTACAGAAGCAGCGCTTCGGCTGGTTCGTCACTGCTGATTACCGGGTTGCTTTTACCACCTTCCTGGCAAAGGTATTTCAAAGCCAGTCCCAAAAAACCTTTGATATTGAGTTGCAAAAAGAAGGTGGCGGGAAGTTTTTTGTGCACGTTGAGGCCATGGTCCTCGGGAGCGGACGGGAATGTCGCGTTGCCATGATGGACATAACGGCGCAAAAACAGGCGGAAGAATTGCTGCGGGAAAGTGAACAAAGATACCGCACCTTATTTGAAACCATGTCGCAGGGTGTTGTGCTTCAGGGGGCGGATGGCAAAATTATATCGGCTAATCCTGCAGCCGAACGCTTTCTGGGCTTATCGAACGAGCAAATGCAGGGAAGAACCTGGACAGAACTCCGCTGGAAGGCTATCTTTGAGGATGGAACTGACTTTCCGGGAGAGACACACCCCTCCATGATGGCCCTTCGCACGGGTAAGGTGCAGTACAATGTGATTATGGGGGTATTCTTGCCAAAAGCTGATAAATATAACTGGCTCAATATCAACGCGGTGCCGCAGTTTTTACCCGGTGAAGCTAAGCCATACCAGGTTTTTACAACTTTTCAGGACATCACTCTTCAAAAGCGCTTGGTGATATACAACAACCTTACCCCCAGAGAGAAAGAAGTTTTTAAGTTGTTGGTCAAAGGACATAAGCGCCAAATAATAGCTGAAATATTAAATATTAGCCCAAAAACTGTGGATAAGCACAGGGAGAACCTGATGGAAAAGCTAAACCTCTATACGCTGGAGGGAACCGTGGAGTTCGCAAAGCTGATCGGGTTGGTTAAATCCTGAATATCTAAATAAAATTCGAATACCCGCATGTTTTCAGGAAGCCCTGCCAAATGACGGGGCTTTTTGCATAAAAAAGTATATATAATGTGGGAGTTGCTAATGGATTTCTAAGCATTTCATTTACTAATATGAAAGAAATATTAAATATGAAAAAATTTCAGATTAGTATTATCAGCTGTTGTTTATGAGTTAACAGTTTCCCGGGTCAGCAACCTGGAGAAGGGGGTTACATGATGAAGGTTGTTCCGTTGTTTAAACAGCATTGAGGAACGGGGGCTCGCCACTTAAAGGTAATGGGCCGGCTGAAAGACGGCATACAAAGGATAGCTGACCTTCATATATCCACTATTCCCTGCTTTGAGCTAATCTGCGAGAAATAATCATAGGGAGAAATACTGGAAGTTATTAATTTTTTAGGAGGCTAGATATGAAAAGATTCGACTTGATTGTCCTGGGAGGTGGCACAGCAGGTATGAACCTGGCTAAACCGGCTGCAGCTAATGGCTGGAAAACAGCGATTGTTGAAGCCGGACTCATTGGGGGAACTTGTATAAATGACGGCTGCATCCCTTCGAAAACACTGATCAGTTCGGCCAGGGTTATGCAGACCGTGCAAGATGCCCGAAAATATGGCGTTATCGCAAAACCACCACAGGCGGACTGGGCAGCAATGGTCGATCGTAAGGAGCAGTTGATCGAAAGAATACGTAACCGCAGCTATGATAATATTGAGGGAAATGATCGTATAATGCTTTACGAGGAACGGGCAGTATTCACTGGTATGCATACCGTGGAAGTTAATGGTGAAACTCTTACCGCTGAAAGAATAGTGATTGCCACCGGGGCCCGGTCCGCTGTCCCGCCACTAAAGGGTTTAAGCGATATTGATTATCTGACTTCAACTTCGGCCATGGAGCTGGATGAACTCCCGGGAAGCCTGCTTATCCTGGGCGGCGGTATAATTGCCCTTGAGTTTTCCCAGCTGTTTGTCCGCCTGGGAGTGGAAGTGACCATTATTCAACGTGGCGATCGCCTGGCGCCAAACCTTGAACCGGAAATATCGGATGAAATCCGCAATGTTTTGGAATCGGCAGGGGTCAACGTAAAGACCAACACCAATATCAGTTCAGTTGGTTCAGAGGACGACTTTGTTTACGTTATCGATGAAACCGCTAAAGGGCCGGTTCGCTACAGTGCTGATCAAATCCTGGTGGCTACGGGAAGAGCTCCCAACAGCATGCTTCTCCTTGAAAAAGCGGGGGTAGAGACGGACGAAAGGGGCTACATAGTTGTTGACGAAGGCTTCAAAACCAGTGCTGAAGGCATCTGGGCTATCGGTGATGTGATTGGGGGGATGATGTTTACCCATAAAGCCTTGCATGATGTACTCTTGCTTTCCCATTACTTTTTTAAGGGCGAAAAGATTGTTTCCAA
>SKTJ01000136.1 GCA_007122565.1 Syntrophomonadaceae bacterium
AGGCTTTGCCGGACCGGGGTTTCCACATGCTACGTGTTTGAGCGCAGCGAGCCAAAGCATGTGGGCCGGGTCGGCAAAGGCAACCACTGTATCATTAACTTGAGACTGCGGTTTCGAACAGGTATCCGGCACCCCGCCTGCAAATTATACCTGTGTAGTAACACAATAAGTTAACCTGCAGCTGTTTTGCAGTACCGCTTAATCCTTTTCAAACAACCGGGCGTACTCCCCGTATCCTTCCTTTTCCAGATCTTCCCTGGGGATAAAGCGGAGCGCCGCCGAGTTAATACAGTAACGCTGCCCCGTGGGAGCCGGACCATCATCAAACACGTGCCCCAGGTGGCAATCGGCATCTTTACTGCGCACTTCCGTCCGGATCCTGCCAAGGCTTTGGTCCACTTTTTCTTTTATTTTTTCCAAATGGAGAGGCCTGGTAAAGCTGGGCCAGCCAGACCCTGAATCATACTTATCCAACGAACTGAAAAGAGGCTCTCCGGAAACAATATCCACGTATATACCTTCCCTTTTATTGTCCCAGTACTCGTTGTCAAAGGGCGGTTCCGTGGCATCATCCTGTGTCACTGCAAACTGTATTCCGGTCAAACGCTGCTGCAACGCGTCCTTATCTTTATCCTTCTTCCAATGTTTCTCAATAAAAGCATCCCTCCCTGAACCACTGCGATAGCTTTTATAATGGGATGGTTCTTTTTTGTAATAATCCTGGTGGTATGACTCTGCAGGGTAAAAGGGCCCTGCCGGCAAAATCTTCGTAACGATCGGTTTACTGAATATACCGCTTGTAGCAAGAGTTTTTCTTGCAGCTTCCGCCTTGGCTTTTTGCTCCTCACTGTGATAAAAAATTGCCGTATGGTAAGGTTCCCCCCGGTCAAAGAATTGGCCTTCCGTGTCGGTGGGGTCAATTTGCCGCCAGAACAGCTCCAACAACTGCTCATAAGATATCTTTTCCGGGTCAAAAGTTATCTGCACCGCCTCAAAGTGGCCCGTTTCCTTAGAACTAACTTCCTCATACGTGGGATTTTCCTTATGCCCCCCCGTATAACCAGAAACCACCTTCTCAATGCCAGGCAACTTGTCAAAAGGAGAAACCATACACCAAAAACAACCCCCCGCAAACGTAGCCACCTCATATCCCTTCATACCCAAAACACCTCCATTTAAATGGGACAAGGGGACAGGTCCCTTGTCCCATTTTAGCGTTCTAAATCCTACTAATAGTACTCTTTGATACCCCGGTAATCTTTGATATTTGCCTGACCGTTACACCCTCTACTGCCTTTATAGCTTTAATAATTGTATACCTTTTGTTTTTTTCAAGTTGCTGTAATTCGTTTTTGTTTGAAATACTGTGCTGTAGAAGGATAGCTCTTATCTTCCCATCCGTTACTTTTGGTTTTTCAACATAGTCTATACAAATATCATCATTTTCATGGTTAGTAAATTCAATAAATTGTTCAATTGCTTTCTGCCTGTCCGGAGAAAAAATTTCTAAAGCCAAATTAACGTCTGTTATTATTGGTTCGTTAATGTATTCATGATAGCTGCTCCATTTATAGTCTGACACCTTCTTCGTTATTCCCGCCTTAACCGGATTCTGATGGATATACCTGAGCACTGTTAAAAAGTATGAATCATCCTCAACAGCTTCACTTTTAAACCGTTCTTGAAACAAATGGCCACACCGATCATATTTCCAGTTAAACCAGTACACATAACTGCCGCTAATTCTCTTAATCGCCATGGAAAGTGGCTCTGTTGTTTCTTTGAGCAATAGATGAACATGATTGTCCATTAAGCAATAAGCATAAATCTCATAATTACTTACAGCTTTATAATATTTAATGGTTTTTAATAGCTTATCCCTATCCCCTTCATTTTTAACAATAGGTTGTCTGTTTATCCCGCGCAGCATAATATGATATATTGCGCTTTTGCTCTTCTCCCGAGCATATCTTGGCATACAAATCACCTCAGGTAATTTTACCACAATTGTTAAAATGGGACAAGGGACCTGTCCCCTTGTCCCATTTAGGTATTATTAACGCTGGGGGTTAGATAATAACTAAAAATCAGCTTTTGGGAGGAGTTTATTTTATGGAAGTAGTTACCCGGGCAGTTATTGTTTATATATGGTCTGTTTTGCTTTTTCGTTTACAGGGCAAGGGACTTACGTTTCAACAGAAACCTTATGATTTTGCTGTGATCATTCTGATCGGGTCCGCTTCGGCTGCCTTGATCGTCAACCGGGATGTCCCCCTGCTTAATGCTCTGGTGGCCCTGGCAGTACTGGCCGTGCTGCATACGTTAATCAGCATAAGTACCCTAAATAACTTTTTGAAGTTCATTATTGGGGGGCAGCCCGATTTACTTGTGCGCAACGGGCGTATTGTTAAGCAAAACCTGATCAAGAATCAAATTAATATCAGCCAACTGCTGGCCGGGTTGCGTATCCAGGGGTATCGGCGCATTCATGATGTTGAATACGCCACACTGGAAGCAAATGGGCAGCTTTCCGTTATTCCAAAATCCCAATTCCGCCCCGTTACCCCCACTGACTTAAAGTTGGATACATCTTATGAAGGCCTCGCCACACCCCTGGTAATTGAAGGGCAGATTATCAAAGAGAACCTGCAATTTGTAGGCTTGAATAAGAGCTGGCTGAAAACTGAACTTAGGCGACGGGAACTAGAGGGGGCCGACCATGTTCTGTTGGCCCTCCTCGACACGGATGGCAGTCTTTACATTGCCGAACAGCCACCGATTAATGTGATCAAAGCATTTTTCCTCGGCGAAGGTAAAGGATAAATCCCGTACCAGGAACTAGACTTCTCTCTGAATTCCTGTAACCTGTTTGCCGCTTATCCAGCGGTCCATAACCCGGGTGGCGGTGAGGTCACCGGTAACATTAATGGCGGTCCTGCTCATATCCAGGATACGGTCAACACCAATGATCAGAGCGATGCCGCTGGTGGGGATGCCGGCGCTGGTGAGCACCATCGCCAGGATGATAATACCCACACCGGGCGTGGCAGGGGAACCGATGGATGCCCCCACAGTGGTAAGCACCACTAACAGCAGGGTGGGGATGCTCAGTTCCACCCCGAAAACCTGTGCCAGAAATACGGTGGCCGCCCCCTGGTAAAGGGCCGTTCCGTTCATGTTAATGGTGGCACCCAGTGGTATGACAAACTGTGAGATGGAAGGTCTTACGCCCAGCTTCTCCTCCGCAGTTTGGATAGAAAGGGGCATCACTGCGGCAGAACTGGAAGTGGAAAAAGCCAGCAGCATAACCTCCCGTGCAGAGCTGAGAAAATACCACGGCTTAATGCCTGTAAACATAAGAATTACAAGGTAACAGAGGAGCATAATCAACAACCCCCCCAGCACCGTTCCCACGTATACGGCCATACCCAGCAGGACGTCGATCCCCACTCGCATTGTAATCTGCGCCAGCAGGCCAAATACGGCCAGTGGTGCAAGGAGCATGGCCCAGCGGACCACGGTCATGCATACATCCTGAATGGAATCAAGCAGATCCAAAAGGGGCCTTGCTTGTTTGGGAGGCAGGGAAACCAGGGCAATACCGAAAATAATGGCAAACAACACTACCTGCAGCATTTCCTTCTCGATCATGGAGCCCAGGGGGTTAACCGGCAACAGGTTCACAACTATCCCCGGCACATCACCCAGGGTCGGGGTATCCGCAGCCCTCCCCTCCACGGCGGCAACTGTTTCCGTTTCAACCATGAGCGTCTGAATGAGCGTGCTGTCAATATAGTCTCCCGGCCGGATTAGCATGGCGGAGCCCAGCCCGATAATAATTGCCAGGGTAGTGGTTACAACAAAAAAGATCACCACGCGCAGGCCCATCTTACGCAGTTGATCCATATCATCACTGGAAGCCAGTCCCCGGATGATCGAGGCAAAGATGAGGGGGATCACGATCATCTGGATCACCCCCAGGAAAAGATTGCCGGGCATGGCAAGCCAGTTGCCCATAATCTCGGCAACATCCGGATCAATAATACCGGTGGTTGGCCCCAGCACAACACCGATGCCCACTCCAAGCGCCATGGCCAGCAGTATTTTGGCCCAGAGACGGCCTTTAATCAACTCCTGCAAGTGCCTGTTCAAATGTTTCAAAGACCTGGGGTGTAATAATGTCAAAGGATGTGTCATAAATACAGTTCCTCCTTTTATTCCGGTTACTTTTCAAACGGTTTGAAATCCATCCTTATAAACTCCTTACCATTTGGTAAGGGATAGGTTACCTTTTTGATGCAGCAAAAGCCGGTAACCGGTAATTTTTGCATAAGACCCTCCGTATCAATGTCATGATGGATAGACATTAGGGGATCAAGGAATGCTGTGAGGTCTGATTCACTCACAAAACTATTATTTTTGTTGGACTGGATCGTACAGGACAAAGTTTCTATTTGTCCCTTGTTGTTGCTGATAAGATCAATGAATTGATTAATTCCCAAATACTCAACGATCAAGTTACAAATGAGGATATTGGAAAAAGGTAAGACCACATCCGTGTCACTTAAGTCACAGCATATGAGTTCCAGGACACTGTCTAATTGCTTGTATCTTCTTTTACAAACATCAAGGTATTCCCTGTTTATATCAATACCGTAGACTTTTTTTGTCCGCCCCGTATCAATATGATCAAGTCCGTTACCACCGGCAATCCCCAGTATAACAACGTTTGTACTTGGATAATCATTGAGCTGCTGTTTAGTAATATCACTTAAAGTCTGCAGCTGGTAAACATTCTCTGATTGCATATGAGTTTCGTATCTGTCTAAGTCAATCTTTTCCCAGGGATTGGCCATAAAACCATGCTCCTTATAGTGAGGCATAACATTTGTAAATTAAACAACCTCAGTCCTGTAAAAACACAGGACTAAGGTTGGCAGGTTTTATTGCTAACTGCTTATTAATTATCCAAAAACGCAATATCATCCCACGGATGCCGGTACAGGCCTTGTTTCAGTCTCTTTTGGTCAAGGTGGTGACCGATCATGCCGATACTTCTGCCCAGGACAAACAATCCGTTCAGGGCACCCATGCTAATATAATCATCTGCCTCTTCCTTGGGCATCTCGTTGCGCAGCAGATCCACAAAGCTGATGCCGATGCACCCGT
Organism: Syntrophomonadaceae bacterium; assembly: GCA_007122565.1. GTDB lineage: Bacteria > Bacillota > Dethiobacteria > DTU022 > UBA8154 > UBA8154. The sequence goes on from SKTJ01000136.1 coordinate 5,170, forward strand.
CAACGTTCAGAATTAAGTTGTCCCGCTTGGCGGTGGTAAGCTTCTCCACTTCCAAAGCATAATTCAGGACAGGTGTTGCTTTAAAGTTATTTAGAGCAAATTCCTTAAGCAGAGTTACCCGCTTATCTGGATTATGAGTCGACTTGATCAGATGGCCGATTCCCTGGATATTCACGCCGTTTTTCTTCGCATCTGAAATAAACTGGGCAGGCGGCTTCCCCTCGTCATAAGCCTGGGAGAACATCTGGGCCGCACCGTCAATGGCTCCGCCGAAACGGGGACCGATGGTTAAGAGGCCCGATACGAGGGAGGAGATAAGGTCCTTCCCCGCCCGGGAAGCGACGATGCAGTTGTGTGCACCGGAGACCGCAGGGCCGTGATCGGCAGTGATCACGAGGCACATCTCAATAAAGTCGATGGCATACTGGGGCATAAGCTGTTTAAACCACAACAGACTAATGGTTCCGCCGATGCCCAGGCCTTCCTGGGCTACCTGGGAAATGGTCTTGTTACCGTAAAGGCACTCTTCTCCCCTGTCATCAGAAATGGTGCAGATAAAGTTTGTCGGTTTTCTGATCATCTCTTCCTTTAATGCCACTTTATAGTCAACCGGCATTTTAGGCATTTCCGGCTCGGGCGCCGGGGTGATCACGCCCTGTTTTACCAGGTCGTTATAAACTTCACCGATAAGCTTGTCATAATCATCAAATGTGTTAGGCACAAAAGCACCTGCCTCGCGCAGTGCATCGTTCTTCGCATCGGCCTGCTCCATCTCCGCATCTGCCTTTGCTCCGGCATGGCCGAACTGCACTTCCGAAGTGAAGGCCTTGGCGCAAGTACCCGTGACCCAAATCACCAGTGGTTTGGTGATCTTTTTTGTTTTGAGTGCTTCCACGATGGCAAATTCATCCGTTCCACCGACCTCACCCAGGCAAACGAGCATTTTAATCTCTGGATTTTTTTCATAACGCAGCAGGTGGTCCAACAGTGTTGAACCGGGGTAGCGATCGCCTCCAATGGCAATCCCCTCATAGAGCCCGTCTGTATTAAGGGCAATAATATTATATGTTTCGTTGGAAAGCCCCCCCGACTTGGAGACAAAGCCGACAGAGCCAGGACGGTGCAGTTTAGACTCCAGGATATTCTCAATGGTGCCCCCCGTGTTGCCTACTTTGAACTGCCCCGCCACGATACCGCCAATGGTAGCCGGGCCGATAATCACCTTGCCCAGTTCGTCGGCCCTGGCAATCAGTTCTTTGACCTGCCTTTCCGGTATACCTTCGGCAATAATCACCACTGTGCGGATGGAGGGATACTCAAATGCTTCCATAGTGGCGCTTGCCGCTGAGCGGAAAGAGGCAAAATTAATCAGCACATCCGCATCCGGTTGTTTTTCCGTAGCCGTTTTCATGGATTTGTATACAGGGATAAGTACTTCCCGGGGACCGAAGAAAAACTTGGAATAACCGTCGGAACCGGTGGGGTTGATAATTGCCGCCACAGAAGGAGTTTCTCTTTTGGCAGCATAATCAAAATCAAGCATGCGCTGTACCGCGTTGACCTGCAAATTGTAAATAAAGGCCCGGGTCTGCTTGTTAAAAAGGACATAATCGGGTTTTTTTACAGTATTATTATTCATAATTATTTGCTCTCCTTCAAAGCCAGTGTGACGATCTTTGTCATGTGCGTCTCCGGACCGTATACCTCAATGGGAACGCCGAGGGATTGGCCCAGTTCTTTCATCTGCTTCAGACCCTCTTTATAGTTAGGTCCGCCCCTGCGCACAAAGATCTTAACCTTGCCATCGATTAATTTCTGTTGGTATTCTTTCAGTGCCCGGATAATCCCTTTAAAAGTATTGGCCACATCGGTAAAGTTGGCAATGCCGCCGCCGATCAGGAGGAACTTGCCCCGGGGATCAGGCTCTCTGGTCATGCAATCCAGGACAGTTCTGGCATATTTGTAGGTGAACTCCTCATTGGGGTCTCCCGAGTATTCTCCGTAGTTAGCCATTTCATCCATATAGCCCAGGTCTGTAATCGTGTCTGCATAGATCACCGATGCGCCGCCCCCGGCAACCATTGTCCATACCCTCCCCTTGGGATTGAGAATGGTAAGTTTGAGGGACGAACCCGTTTTTGTGTCAAGATCTTCGATGTACTCTTCATCTTTTGACAAAACCCTGCCGAACGGTGAAGGAAACTCCATATCTCCCCATTTATCTCCGCAAAGATATTCGGCAGTATTGTCAAGCTTGGCAGCCAGGTCAAGTACAAAGGTCCTGTCACCCACAACTACCAGGGGGTTGATCTCCAGAAAGGTAAAATGACAGTCAGCGTAAAGCTTAAAAAGAGCCTCCGTAAAACCGGCAATCAGGGCTCTGTCCTTAGCAGGCACCTGTCCTAATAATTCTTTCTCAATTTCATCTGCTGTGGGAAAACTACCAACCGGTACCAGCATTTTCTTTGCCTTTTCATCAACATCCCCCACGTTGACACCGCCCTCGTGGTAAAAGAGGATATTATCCCCTTCCCGCACCGAAGTAATGGCAACGTAATACTCGTCAGCATCAGCATGAGGAATGAACGGTTCAACAATAAAATACTCCAAAATACCCGTGACATTACCTACAGTAATCTCTTTGTTTATTCTCTCCGCAATCCAATCCTGTGCTTTTTCCCAGTCAGCATCAAGGAGCAGAAGATTATTTTTCCCTCTCCTTTTTATAACCTGATCCGGTTTCACTACAACATTGGTCTCCTTCAGCCACGGATACTCCTTAGCCAAAGCAGCAAGCTTCGTATCCGGGCCCACCGAAATAAACCTGTCTTCCACATATTTTTCGTCATTGTACTCTCCGAGCAGACGAGCTAGCATTTTCTTGCCATCCGCTTCTCTAATAGCTTTTTGTGCCATGTTTTCTCCTTTACTGTTTCTGATGAAGTCGGGATGCAATCGCATCAATAAACTCTGCGGTGCCAATAGGATTTTTTGGTTTAGGTTCTGCAATCCGTGCCATGTCGCCGGTCATGATCCCGGCTTCGATGGTCTCGATTGTGGCCTCCTCAACTTTCGTTGCAAACTCAACAACATCGGGCGTGTTGTCAAGCTCCCCCCGTTTTTTAAGGCAACCGGTCCAGGCAAAAATAATTGCCGTTGAGTTTGTGGATGTTTTCTCTCCTGCCTGATGTTTGTAGTAGTGTTTCTGCACTGTGCCGTGGGCCGCTTCGTATTCGAAATAACCATGGGGCGAAACCAGCACCGATGTCATCATGGCCAGGCTGCCAAACGCGGAGGCCACCATATCAGACATTACATCGCCGTCATAATTTTTGCATGCCCAGAGGAAACCGCCCTCATCCTTCATCACCCGGGCCACTGCATCGTCGATCAGAGTAAAGAAATAGGTGAGGTTGGCTTCTTTAAATTTATCGCTCCAGTGCTTTGTAAATTCCTCTTCAAATATATCTCTGAAACGAGCATCATAAGTCTTGGAAATGGTATCCTTAACAGAAAACCACACGTCAATCTTTTGATCATAGGCAAAGGTAAAACAAGCCCCGGCAAAACTGCGAATTGACGCATCCAGGTTATGAATGCCCTGAAAAATGCCCGGGCCATCAAATTCCTGTACGGTAAGGCGCATGGGCTCTCCCCCGTCGCCCGGGGTGAAGACGATCTCCGCTTTTCCCGGCCCGGAAATGGCCAGTTCTGCATTTTTATAAACGTCACCATAAGCATGACGGCCAATCACGATTGGCTTAACCCACGATTTTACGGCAGGCTTTACATTCTTAACAAGGATGGGACTGCGGAAAACTGTGCCGTCCAGCATAGCCCTGATCGTTCCATTGGGGCTTTTCCACATCTGCTTCAGCTTATATTCTTTTACCCGTTCCCGATCCGGGGTAATAGTGGCACACTTCACACCAACCCCATATTTCCTGATTGCATTAGCCGCATCCTGGGTGATTTGGTCATCAGTTTCATCCCTTTTGGATACATGGAGATCGTAATATTCCAAATCCATCTCCAGGTAGGGAAACAATAACTTGTCCTTTACCATCTGCCACATGATCCGGGTCATTTCATCTCCGTCAATTTCCACGATCCTTGAATTAACTTTGATTTTACTCATAATTGTAACTCCTATTTATTATTTTCCTGCTTTTTCCGCGTTTATTTTACTGATATAGGCCAAAGTTCCCCCTGCCTTGATGCGCGTAACATCTGTATCAGTCATGGCATGCTGAACCTTTATTTCAGTCCCTTTGGTAAGGTTTTTTAGAATA
>SKTJ01000229.1 GCA_007122565.1 Syntrophomonadaceae bacterium
ATTCTGCTCTACAGCCCATCAGATATCATCACGAACAAATTTCTCATCGAACAAGGCAGCGATGATACGGCCAGGGCCAACGATTACAAAAAGTTGCAGGACATCATTGATTACTGTAATACGGGCAGCTGCCTGCGCCAGTACATTCTGAACTATTTTGGTGAGGAGCATGCGTCACCATCATGTGATAACTGCAGCAACTGCCTCAACACAGTTAACCATACGGACATTACCCTGGAGGCGCAAAAGGTTCTCTCCTGCATTATCCTCATGGGCGAGCGCTTCGGCAGCGGCCTGGTGATCGATGTACTGCGGGGTTCCCGCACGGCAAGAATCAGGGAACTGAACTTTGAAGAGCTCCCCACCTACGGCCTGATGCCCCAGTATTCCAAAGCAAGCATCAAGGAGATGATTTCCTTTTTGATCGCGCAGGGGTTAATTGACGTAAAGGGGGACAAGTATCCGGTTCTTTCCTCAACCCGGGCAGCCCATGCATGGTTAAAGAGCGATGAAAAATTGTGGATCAAGCGCCTGATCAGGCAGGAACAACCCAAAACACCCAAAGCCAAGAAAAGCGGCGGCAGTGCCGGCGAAGCTACCTTGGGTAGCGCGGTGGACAGGGACCATAACGTCCTCTTTGATAAGCTGCGCCAGTTGCGCACGGAAATTGCCTCGGAGCAAAGGAAGCCCCCTTATATGATCTTCTCCGATGCTACGCTGCACGACATGTGCAACAAGCTGCCTACAAGTGTTGCCACATTGCTGGACGTCTCCGGCGTCGGCCAATTCAAACTGGCCAAATACGGCCACCGCTTCCTGCAGGTGATCAAAAAACACATATCATAGGCTGTAAATATTTCTATGTTTAATGGCCGGCACCGCCAATTAAACGTTCCAGGCCGGTTTGGAAACGGCGATCGTTTTCCGGGGTGCGTTTTTTGGGGCCTTTGGTCCTTCCACCACCGCGACGGTATTTGGCTTTTAGCTCCCGTTCCTCCAGCAAAAATTCAATATTATCGCTTCGAAATACTCTCCCATCAGGGCTTATACATTTTGCCTGTTTCCCCAGAATCATTGCTGCCAACCCCCAGTCCTGGGTGACAACGATATCATTTTTTTGCGCCAGGTTTAATACTTTCAGATCCGCTTCCTGGGATGCATTGCCCACCACCACATGATGTGCCGATGCGATGTTGTGGTTAAAACTGGCCACTGTCCAAACGGGCAAGTCATATTTATTACCTGTTTTTATACATATCTGCAAAACCGCTTTGGGGCAGGCGTCCGCATCAACAATAATTTTCAAAGCCGTTCTCCTTCCAATAAACAAATTTCAGGGCTCGAACACTACTATTCGCTATTTTTATTATATGGTAAAATTAATAAAAATTAAACAGGAGAGATGCGCATGCAACGCGGCGTGGGAAAATACAACCCATGTAGCATCGATAATAATGATGTCTGTAGGGACGGCTCCCGCTTCAATTTTGCCGCAATGCAAAAATTCATTTTATATACTTTGGGGTATGCTGGAATAGCCCTGTTTACGCAAGTGGTAACCATGTGGGCCATGTATTTTTATGCTCCACCTGTGGATGCGGGGCGTGTAGCCTATGTACCTGTGGCAACCTTTGGACTAATTTTGGGAATCGGCAGGGTTATGGATGCCTTTACAGACCCCCTGGTGGCCAACTGGAGCGACAATTTCCGCAGCAGATGGGGCCGGAGAATCCCTTTTATAGCCGTGGGTGGTATCCCTTTAAGTATTTCCTTTATCTTGCTCTGGCGCCCTCCCGTTGAAGGCTATGCTGCGCTGAATTCCATCTATTTCTTATTGGTAATCAGTGTGTTTTTCTTTTGCATGACCATGGTTACATGTCCGTTCCTGGCGCTGCTGCCTGAAATTGCCGGCCCCGGGGAAAGGATTACTGCTTCCACGCTCCTTGGCTCAGCTTATGTTCTCGGTTTGATAACGGGGACAGCAGGCTCATCCTTTTTAATCAACAAGTACAGTTTTGCCTTAATGGGAATGGTGCTCGGTCTGATGGGATTGCTATCCCTTTATATGCCTGTTCTGTTTGTCCGGGAAAAGAGGGATGGACAAAGGGAAAGGTTTGACCTTAAAAAATCACTGCGGGTGGTGCTGAAAAACAAGACTTTTTTGCCCTTTATCGGCGCGCAGGTATTTTTCTGGTTTGCCTTTAATATTGTCTTAATCGGGCTGCCTTATATCGTTACTATCCGCATGTCCCTGCCCGAAGCACAAACGGGCCTGGCCCTTTCCCTGGCGTTGATTGTAACCCTGCTCAGTTTTCCCATGGTTTCGTACGTGGCAAAGATAAAAGGTAAAAGATGGACTTTCATATTTGTGATGCTTTGTTCCTTCGCCGTCCTTGTTGGGCTTGCTACACTGGGCTATTGGCCCGGCAATATATCCCTGGCTATCCAAAGCTTAATTGTCATTACCTTGGCCGGCATTCCCCTGGCGGGCCTGTTTATCCTGCCCAACGCTCTTATTGCCGACATTAGCGATTATGACACAAAGCAAACGGGTGAATACAGGGAAGCAATGTATTATGCTTTTTATGGGATGGTGATGAAAGCAACCATCGGCATTTCTTCCTTCTGCCTCGGTTTACTGCTTAACGCTTTTGGCTATAGCAGCGTTAATCCCCTGGGCATCTACCTCATTGCTCCCCTGGCAGCAGTTTCCATCTTCGCAGGCCTGCTTGTTTTTAGTAAATATCCTCTTCCCTGATACTATATTTTAGACTTTCGACTGTGCCTTCAGGGCAGACCGGCATGCCGCCTCCTGCGGTGGCGGCACCAGCAGGCAATGAAAATGGGCGTATCTCCGGGCGGCTGTAGGCAGCCGCCCCTACGGACGTTTTCCGTTTTGTTTCCTTTCCAACTTTCAACTAACCAACTTTTCCAACTGGTTTTGTATTTTCAGGGCAGCTTTAAAACATATCCTCGGAAAAATCAACCAGTTTGTCAGCCATGGTCCCGATTTTCTGAACGTTTTCCGCAACCGTTTGCGAATCATTGGCCTGATCACCGGAAATCTCCCCGATACTGGTAATGACCTCACTTATTTGGTCACTAACATTCCTCAAAGTATTTAATATTGTTTCAATTTGTTTTAGAGAACTGGTGCTGTGTTCAGCAAGTTTCCTGATTTCATCTGCAACAACACCAAAACCCCTCCCTTTTTCACCAACCCGAGCTGCCTCAATGGAGGCATTAAGGCCGAGGAGGTTTGTCTGTCCAGTAATTTTTTTTATTATTTTTAAAACAGAATCCGTTTCGGACACTTCATTCATTAAAACCTTGGACAGTTGAGAAAGGGTATCTCCGATTGCCGATAATTCCTGCGCTTCTGCGGCCAAATGTTCTGTTGCACTGCTGGTGTCATAGATGGCTTTTTGCAATTCATCAGCCATTGTGAGCAACATGTCCTGTTTGTCAAGGGACTGGGTAAGAGATATACCTCCAATGATATTTCCTTCTTTACCTTTGATCGGGACGGCAATTCCCAAATAAGGGAAACCAAAAGCTTCTTTACCGACTTTTTTAATCAATTTTTTGTCTGTAAGTATGGACTGCCAGAGAATTGTTTGTTCGGGGCAGACACCACCGACAGTTTGCTTGTGATCAATTTTATTGCCCGGGATATATTCCACCAAAGTCTGGTCTCGATGAGCCACGGCAACAGCTACATCCATAGTACTGAGTTTTTGAAAAAACGGTGCCGCCGCAACAATACAATCAATTAATTGATGCTTATCACCATTGTCCTGCATAATAAACCCCCCCTTTGTTCTAACACTAATTCTCTGTTTCGCTAGATAATTCCTTCTTTAGACAAAAATCCCTAAAAACTGATCTGGTGAATTTAACAAACACCAATAGTTATATTTCGGATCGACAAGGACCGTCCAAATGATCCATTGCTTTGCTCCCAAAGTATTGATATATTTGATATAATGTAACAACACAGCACTCTTGAAAATATCACAAAGGGGTTCAGGATTACCTGTGAGTAACCGTTCAGGCTCGATCAAAAGGCTTTGCCGGTCCGGGGTTTCCACATGCTACGTGTTTGAGCGCATCGAGCCAAGCATGTGAGCCGGGTCGGCAAAGGCAACCCCTGTATCTTTAACTTGAGACTGCGGTTTCGAATAGGTATCCTGAACCCCGCTGCAAATTTTGTACAAAGATGGGGAGAACTATTTAGTGGGAGGCACAAAATATGCCAAAACGTACCGATATTAACAGAATTTTAATTATTGGTTCAGGCCCGATCGTGATTGGTCAAGCATGCGAGTTTGACTATTCCGGAACTCAAGCCTGTAAAGCACTGCGGAAATTAGGTTACATAATCATTTTAGTCAATTCAAATCCGGCCACAATAATGACTGACCCGGAAATTGCTGATGTAACTTACATTGAACCACTGAATGTAAAAAGCCTGTCAGATATCATTGCAAAAGAACGGCCAGACGCACTGCTACCCAATCTAGGCGGACAGTCGGCGCTAAACCTCTGCTCTGAACTGGCAAAAAATGGTGTTTTGGAAAAATATGCAGTCAAGGTAATTGGCGTACAGGTTGATGCGATTGAGCGAGGCGAAGATAGGATCGCTTTTAAGGACACAATGGATCGGTTGGGTATCGAAACACCGCGCAGCAAAGCGGCGTACAGCGTGGATGAAGCAGAAAAGATTGCACAGGAGCTGGGATATCCCGTAGTAATTCGGCCTGCATACACCATGGGTGGCACCGGTGGTGGACTGGTTTATAATGTGGAGGAGCTGCGCACTATTGCCACTCGGGGGATCGACGTCAGTATGGTTGGGCAAATTCTTGTTGAGGAGTCAGTGCTTGGCTGGGAAGAGCTGGAGTTGGAGATCGTGCGGGACACCAAAAATCAGATGCTCACCGTATGTTTTATTGAAAACGTTGATGCCATCGGTGTCCATACCGGTGATTCTTTTTGTACAGCACCCATGCTCACAATCAGCCCGGAACTGCAAAAGCGCTTACAGGATTACTCCTATGCCATCGTGGAAGCAATTGAGGTCATCGGTGGCACCAATGTTCAATTTGCCCACGATCCCCAAACGGGTCGCGTTGTGATCATTGAAATTAATCCCCGCACTTCCCGTTCCTCTGCCTTGGCGTCAAAAGCCACCGGCTTTCCCATCGCATTAATATCAGCAATGCTTGCTGCCGGCCTCACCCTTGATGAAATACCATACTGGCGCGAAGGCACCCTGGACAAATACACCCCTTCCGGTGATTATGTGGTGGTGAAGTTTGCCCGCTGGGCCTTTGAGAAGTTTCCCGGTGCCGTTGATAAACTGGGCACACAAATGCGGGCTGTAGGCGAAGTGATGAGCATCGGTAAAAATTATAAAGAAGCCTTGCATAAGGCAATCCGTTCCCTGGAAATCGGCCGTTACGGGCTGGGCTTTGCCGCCGATTTCAACCAACGCCCCCTTGAAGAATTGCTGTCCCTTTTAGCAGAGCCATCAAGTGAACGGCAATTTATCATGTATGAGGCATTACGTAAAGGCGCAACCGTGGCACAGCTTAACCGGCTGACCCATATCAAGGCATGGTTTATTCAGCAAATGGAAGAGCTGGTTCTGTTGGAAGAAGAGATCCTCACGTATAAAGGTGGGCAGCTACCCGACGAACTGCTGATTAGGGCTAAACAGGACGGCTTCGCGGATCGCTATCTGGCAATGCTACTGAATCTGCCCGAAACAGAAATCCGCAGGCGCCGCACTGCCCTTGGAGTAGTGGAAGGGTGGGAACCTGTACCTGTGAGCGGCGTTGAAAATGCAGCCTACTACTATTCCACCTACAACGCCCCCGACCAGACTATCGCCAGCAACAGGGATAAAGTGATGATCCTGGGCGGCGGGCCGAACCGGATCGGACAGGGAATTGAATTTGATTACTGCTGTGTCCATGCAGCCTTTGCCCTGCGCGATATGGGTTTTGAAACAGTGATCGTCAACTGCAACCCGGAGACCGTTTCCACCGACTATGACACTTCCGACAAGCTGTATTTTGAACCATTAACAGTGGAGGATGTACTCAGCATCTATGAAAAAGAAAAGCCCCTGGGCGTAGTTGTGCAGTTCGGCGGCCAAACTCCTCTAAATATTGCCGGTGAACTGGCGGAAGCGGGGGTGAAAATATTCGGCACTTCCCCCGAAACCATAGACCTGGCGGAAGACCGGGACCGCTTCGACCGGATCATGCAGAAACTGGGCATCCCCATGCCCGAATCGGGGATGGCCGTCAATTTCGAGGAAGCCCTGCTTATTGCCAACCGCATTGGTTATCCCCTGATGGTCCGGCCCTCATACGTTTTGGGTGGCCGCGGCATGGAAATTGTTTACGATGAGGATATGCTGCGCCAATACCTGAAAGCTGCAGTCTGGGTTACTCCGGAAAGCCCCGTTTTGATCGATAAATTCCTCAATAATGCCATTGAAGCAGAAGCTGACGCCATCGCCGATGGCACTGATGCGTATGTGCCTACGGTGATGGAGCATATTGAGCTGGCAGGGATCCATTCGGGAGACTCGGCCTGCGTGATCCCACCCACAAGCATACCGGCCCGTCATATCGAAACGATCATCGAGTATACGAAGAAAATTGCCAGGGAAATGAATGTGGTAGGCCTGATGAATATACAGTACGCCATCGCCGACGATAAGGTATATGTGCTGGAAGCAAATCCCAGAGCCTCACGCACCGTGCCTATCGTTTCGAAAGTCTGCAATATATCCATGGCCCGCATTGCCACTGAAATCATGTTGGCGGAAATAACGGGCAAAGCGTCCCCGGTAAAGCAGCTCGTCACTAAGGAAATTCCCCATTATGGCGTAAAAGAAGCGGTCTTCCCCTTTAATATGTTTCCGGAAGTTGACCCCTTACTGGGCCCGGAAATGCGTTCCACCGGTGAGGTGTTGGGAATGGCCGACTCATTCGGGCTGGCATATTATAAGGCTCAGGAAGCAACAAAATCCCCCTTACCCATAGAAGGAACCGTCCTGATCAGCGTCATTGATCAGGATAAAGGGGCCGCCCTGGAAACGGCACAGGAGTTTAGTAAATTAGGCTTTAAAATTAAAGCTACAGCAGGCACCTATAAATATCTTAAAGAAAATGGGATTAACGTTGTTGAAATTAAAAAGCTCTACGAAGGCCGTCCCAATATCATGGACGGCATCATGAATAACGAAATCAACCTCGTAATCAATACCCCTGCCGGCAAAAAGAGCCAGCACGATGACTCCTATATCCGCAAAACAGCAATCAGAAAAAAGGTGTCGTATATAACCACCATGGCCGCAGCCCTGGCAAGTGCAAAAGGAATAGCCGCATACAAACAAAACAACACCACCAGCGCCAATTTAAAATCTTTACAGGAATATCACAGGGATATAACCGATACTCCATAACATTGTCCTGAATAAATTACAGGGAGCACATTGATTTGGTTCGAAATCAATGTGCTCCCAATTTTGTTAATTACACATGCTCTTCGGGCTTTATTTACAAAGATGCTGGTCCGCTGTTTCTACCAGCGTATTTATTTCTTTCTGAACACCTTCCTGGAGTAAGCATGTGTGTTCCTTTACCATAATCTCGCCGTAGATGTCTTTTGCTTTTGCGAAAAGATTCCCCTGCCCCTTTTTTAACCACGTTTCACGGGACTGACGGACGAAAGTTTGCGACTTAAAGGCGTTTCTGCAATGTGTAAGCGTATGGTCGTTATTAAGGAAGTGACCACCAGGATGAAGGTTTAAAAGGTCATTCCATGCCAATGTTTCATCGCTCACGCCCATCCCAGCCCGCAACTTTTGTACCATCCCTGCCAGGTCGCTATCAATTATTAATTGAAGTGGGCTAATGGTTGTGGCAACTTCCACCTGACCTGCACCACCCAGAATATCACTTCCCGCCAGGGCTACCATGAGTGACAGGAAGGAACGTTCACTCTGAGCCTGACCGTCGAAGTCCGGTGAATCGGCACCAAAACCGTACGTATGCACCGGAATACCAAAGCTTGTTTTAATGAAGTTCACGGCAGCCGCTGCCCCTTGAATAGCCTCTACGCTGCCTTGCAGGCTGCGCCCCGTCAGCATATCCATACTGAAAATAAGCGGAGTGGCGATTCCGGGTGTTCCCGGTTTAATAGCCTGGGCCACAGCCAGCAGGACCAGTACTTCCGCAGCAGCGAGCAGCACTGTTCCCGCCATTGTAACTGGTGCTGTCCCTCCAGCACTGGGGAGGCTGCAGGCATGGAGGGGAACATTGCTGCGGCATGCCTGGACGATAACCTCCAAGTCCATGTATTTATAATCAAGGGGAGTGAGGGAGCAGGTTATGAAGCTGACCAGTGGCCTCCGGCCCAGTTCTTTTTCCCCGCCTGCAGCAAGTTCTGCCAATTTGAAGAGGTATGGGATGCTATTCTCGCTGTAGGGTTGGATCCAGATATGTTTCTTACAGTAAAACAACATTTCCCGCAGGGCATGTATATCGGCAGTTTTCCCTGGGGCATCAACCGGCGAAGGAAAAGCACAAAAATCAATATGCTCAAGTGCCCCGGCCACCTTGGCCCAGGTGGCTACATCCACGAGGCGGGTACGGCGATGGGTACCGTCTTCCGGGTCCAGGTACCCCGGAGCTCCCGTCCCGGTGCGCACATAAAACCCTCCATCGGAACGGGGAATTTCCAGGTCGAAGCGGGGATCAGGGGCAGCCAGGAGCACTTTTTGAGGAATTTTGCTAAGCAGGTCTTCCAGCAGTTGCCGGGGAAAACGGACCTCTTTTGTAGCCAAATCCACGTCTGCGCCCCGTTTGGCCAGGATCTCCAAAACTGTTGGATGATCCATCCTGACCCCTCTTTGTTCAAGCAGGGAAAAGAGTTTCTCCCTTAACAGCGCCTGTTCTTCCGGGGAAAAAACGAATTTTGCCATATACGTCACGGGCAAACCTCCTTAGGTTGTGGTAGTTGTAATATCTTTCCCAAGCTCATTTCCCCTCGGTATAATAAACGTTCTCCGCATGCTTAAGCGCACCGTAAAACTCATCCAATACTTTTTTATCTGTTTGGGGAGTGATATAGCTTACAACAATGACCAGCACTGCAGATGCCAACATACCGAAGGTCCCATACCACATCCAGCCAATACCCCAGGTAAAATAAGTGAGCAGCACGGTGATTGCTC
>SKTJ01000271.1 GCA_007122565.1 Syntrophomonadaceae bacterium
CAGTCCCCATAGAATAGCCGCCGTCAACGGAGCATTCAGGTAAAAAGAGCAGCTAATAAACGCACCGCCGGCAAAAACACTCCCTATGCTGACAACCGGCCGGGGTCCGAAATAATCCTGCGCCCTGCCAGCCGTAACCATACAAAAGGCATAGCAAAAAAGAAACAGGGAATAGGGCAGGGCGGCCTGTGCATGAGTCCAACCCTTTTGTTCCACCAGCCCTGTGGCAAAAATGCTCCAGGTATAATTAATACCAACCAAAAAATTTACACCTGCTCCAGCCAGAGCCACTCTCCACCCGCGATACAAAGGCATCAATATCCTTTCATCCATCTCCCCAGGTAGGAAATATTCCTCTTCTTTTTTATGTGCCCCGGAGTTCAGTTATGCCTTACGCCAGGGAACGGGAGAGTGACGGCGTATAATTGTAGGATGAGGGGTATAGCTGTCCACAGAGATAATTTTCCTGTTCGGTTCCTCTTCTCCCCGATAGACGTATTTCCATACCTCAACCAGGTAGCCGGGACTGCCTTCAATTATATCCTCCTCACCAGGAGGAACTTCAGGGGTATATACATATCTCAATGGAGGTTCGTAAACAGCCAGAATCCGTGTATTTATAACTACATTTTCTTCAATCGGGGTGCCAAAAAGGGAAAACCGGAGTTTATCGTAATCAACATTAGCATTGATAAAAACATAATGATCCCTGTTATTTCGTATTTTTAGATCACTCACTCCATAAACAATCGCAGCATCCCTGCCGGGGGAAATATATTGTATAGGCATATGGTGATTATGCCGTTCGATAATTTGCAGGTTGGCCAGCAGTGCTGCATTGTATAGGGTAGTGGATATTTGGCAAAGACCGCCCCCGTAACCCGGCACCAGCTCATCACCGATCATGACAAAGGCTTCCTTGTATCCTTTTTCCGGAGTGGTATCACCGATAAGGCTATTTAAGGAGAGGATTTCTCCGGGAGCAAGCAAATAGTTATTCAAATAGCTTGCAGCAAGTTTAATATTATGTACACGGTTTGAATTCATGGGATCAAAGCGGGTCGAACATGAACTGACTATCGTTTCGATCCCTTTTTCCTTTAAAAAAGATGCGGTAAAATCCGGAGATATTTTTTCCATGGGCACCTCAACAACAAAAGACGTATAAGGATCATTGAGGACTTGTTGTATTGCCGGCAAAATTTTATCTTTGTCAAACAGGTAGCCGTATATTTCAGGAACAAGCTTAGCCTGAGCCTCACCTTGGCCAAGATAGATTTCAAAAAAAGCATTTACCGGGTCCGAGTTATAGATTTTCTCCAGTACTGCTGTACCCCAGTCAAGCAAACCCTCGTCCAGATAGTAGCTGAAAGGAATAACAGTCCCTTCTCTTATCAACTTTAACCGTTCAAAATAAGTGAGGGGCCATGCACCTTTACGACCGTAGCTATGAGCAGTCTCATATATTTGTTTGGCATGGGGAATGATTCCTATCTCCCTTAAGGACATGGTGGTTGTCCTGCACTCCGGACCAATAAAAACAATTTTTTTATTATCGAGGACTGAATTCACTTCATCCAGGGTTTTACCCGACAGATCAATATTTTTTAACTGAATGCCGGGGTAAATTCTGCTTCTGAAGTAAAGGTAATCAAGACATGCAACCGCCAGTACCAGCGATAATATTAAAAATGGAATAAACAGAATCCTCTTCATGGGCCGAAAAAATTGCAATTTACCACTCCTTTTATCCCACTATTCGCTAGCAAACATAATACCACCTTGCCTCTTCTTAATTTATATGGTCTTACAGTATATATTAACCCTCTGGAACGGTGGTTTTGCCAAATCTCTTTCAGTCACCTTATCCAGAGACAACCAGGGGGAACTGCTTAGTAAAGATTAGACAGTAGGACAGTTCTCCGCATGATATAAAATCCCCACCTAGGTTATGCTTAGAGGTGGGGATTTTATATCCAAAAGAAATACAGGATAAACGCAGTCATCAGCGATCGTTGAAGAAGTCGCCTATTATGACGATCTTGATCTTAACTTTGAAGGGCTGGAACAGAGGGGAGAATCTTTAAAATGCGGCAATCAAAACGTCCCGGTGCCACATTGTTGCTCGTAGTATTTTACTGCTTGGCCTGTATAGAGGTAGCCTTGGCCAAAATGATGCCAATTGTTTTTTTCGTAATAGCCGTCCAATTCTGTGCATAGAAAAACCCGGTCAAATCCTTTTCGTTTTGCCTCTTTAACCACATGTTGCTGCAATGCGGTACCAATGCCGTTTACTCTTTCACCGGGGACAACATAGAGACTGGCAAGCCAGGGAGACAGGTCCTGACGGCTGATAAGATCGTAACGTAATAGTGCACATGTGCCCACAATGCTGTCATCTTTTAAGTAAATATAAAATTTTGGTAGGATGTTTTCCGGTCTGCATGAATGGGATACTAAATCCTCGTAGAAATTATAATTATTTTCATCCCCCCACTGGCTCCAGATCATCTTGATCGCTTCATCAAGGCACGGGGAGTCTGCTGTGAGCTCTATGATAATATGCATTAGGCAACATCCTTTCTTCTTTTTTACCTTTCCTGTTTCCTTAGCCTGCTTTTTCGTAGAAAGCTTTTATGATTCCCTGAATCCGTTCAACCTCTGTATCAGGCACAATTTCATACCATGCTCCGTTTATTAAATGTCCTCCTCCTTGTAATGACGTTGTCTCCAAGCTCTGCATATCAATGGCATAAAATCTTTTAATCAATGAATCCAGTTCGTCCACTGATAAACTGGTTTTAACATTAGCGCTCAGGATATTCATTATATGATTAACTCTGGTGATCATCCTGATCGATGCCAGCTTGTTGCTTAATACAGTCAGTGCCTGCTGCTGGCGCTCCATTCTGGCATAGTCGCTGGAGTGCCTGCCATCATTACTTATGCGAAAGCGCACAAAATCGAGGGCGTTTTTTCCGTCAAGAACTTGCTCGCCTTTTTTTAAATCGATGCTGGTGCCATCAGCAATATCATCGTATTTCATGTCCCGGGGCACATAAACTTCGATTCCTCCCACCAGGTCCACTAAATCGATAAAACCCTCAAAATTAATGCTTGCGTAAGCATGAATGTCAATATCAAGCCAATTCTCAATTGTTTTTTTTAATAAGTCTGCCTCACCGCGGGGGTAAGCAGCATTAATTTTATTTTCCCCATAGCCGGGAATATCCACATAGGCATCTCGCGGGATAGAGATTAATTGAATCTTGCCTGATAGCGGATCTACTAAAGCCAGCATAATCGTATCTGCTCTTCCCGGATCGTTAAGGATTGCTCTGTTGCTGATGCCGAATAAAAGAAGAATAAAAGGGTCCTCTGATTTTTTTTCTTCAATGATTTCGCCAGTCTTTTCTTCTGCTTCTTTATTTTCCTCGATTTTTGCAATATTGGTTAACGTCTGTTGATACTTGGCGTTGATTGATAAGACAAAGCTAACAACCCCAACAATAAGAACAGCTACAAGAACATATACAATTGGTTTTTTCACCGGCTATACTCCATTCTCTATAAGATATTTTAACGAGAACTTGTAAACTGTAATCATTTTACCACTTTTAAAGTACTTTTACGTCCCTTCTATATTTTACTCGCTTTTTATCTCAATGTCCTCTTTTTTTTTGTTGGGAAATCATCCCTTGGGGGCCGGGTTTTTTTATATATTATTGTTTTTTGTTTATTTCGGGGTTTGATTAAGCATTTTTTGCCGTAACCAATCAAATCATCCCGCCCTGCCTTTTTTAATGCGTCATAAACCAGCTCATGATTTTTTGGATTCCTATATTGTATCAAAGCCCTTTGCATCGCTTTTTCATGGAGGGATCCGGGGATGTATACTCTTTTCATGGTGCGGGGATCCAGTTCCGTGTAATACATACAGGTTGACAGAGTGCCCGGTGTGGGATAAAAATCCTGTACCTGTTCAGGCATATATCCTATATCCCTGATATACTCTGCCAGTTGTATGGCGGCATTTAAGTCAGAGCCGGGATGACTGGACATAAAGTAGGGAACCAAGTATTGATTCATCTGATTTTTTTTATTGATAGTTTCATATTTCCTGGCAAATTTTTTATATATTTCGTGTCCCGGCTTTCCCATTTTTTCAAGCACTGGGGGAGCGATATGTTCGGGGGCAACCTTTAACTGGCCGCTGATATGGTGGCGGCAAAGTTCTTCAAAAAAATCTTCATTTTGATCGTAAAGTAAATAATCATATCTAATTCCGGAACGAATAAAGACCTTTTTAACACCTTTGAGGCTGCGCAACTTCCTTAACAAATCAAGGTAATCACTGTGATCTATTTCCAGATTTTGGCAGGGCCGCGGGAACAGGCACTGCTTGTCCCGGCATACACCGTGCTTTATTTGTTTTTGACACGCCCTTTTCCTGAAATTTGCCGTAGGGCCTCCCACATCATGGATATAACCTTTAAAATCTGCATCCTCAATCATTGCTTCCGCTTCTTCTATAATTGAAGCAATACTGCGTGTTTGAACTGTTCTCCCCTGGTGAAAATTCAATGCGCAAAAACTGCAACCACCAAAGCAACCTCTGCTGCTTACCAGGCTGTGCTTAATTTCTTTGATTGCCGGAACTCCACCCTCTTTTTCGTACATGGGATGGTAGGTTTTCATATAGGGCAGCCGATATACGCTATCCAACTCCGTCGTGGAAAGGGGGTCTGCAGGAGGATTTTGCGCCACAAAAGTATGCCTGTATGGTTCAATGAGGGTAACAGCGGTAACCGAATCGGTATTTTTGTACTGAGTCATATAGCTTTTTGCGAATAACTCTTTTGAAGCTATTATATCGTCATAAGAGGGGAGTTTTTCCGCTTCGTATATATCATCAACTTGGGAACATTGATATACGGTACCTTTGATATAGGTAATATCTTTAATGGAAAGGCCGCTTTTTAAGGCTTCGGCAATTTCAATAACCTGCCGTTCCCCCATACCGTATACCAATAAATCTGCTTTTGCATCCAGCAAAATGGAACGGCGCACTTTGTTGCCCCAGTAATCATAATGGGCCATGCGGCGCAGGCCCGCTTCCAGGCCACCCAGGATCACAGGAACTTTTTTATATGCTTCTTTTGCCTTCTGGGAATATACAATTACCGCCCGATCGGGCCGCAACCCTCCCCTGCCGCCGGGAGAATAAACATCCTTTTTTCGTCTTTTTTTCGCTACTGTATAGTGATTCACCATGGAATCAATATTACCACCTGTAATTAAAAACCCAAGCGCAGGTTTACCCAGCCTTTTAAATTGATTTAAATCCCTCCAGTCAGGTTGGGAGATCATGCCCACCCTAAAACCATGCGCTTCCAAATATCTTCCGATTATAGCCGTACCAAAGGACGGATGGTCTACATAGGCATCGCCACTGATCATGATAAAATCAAGCCTATCCCATCCCCGGCTCTCCATATCTGCTTTTGACACCGGCAAAAATTTACCTTCCATATTAAAACTGACTCCTCAAAAGTTACATTATATTTGTTTTATTTCCCCGAAGAACCAATGTATATACCCACAACCATTACAGATCAGCGTTACAGCCGATTCATTTAACCAATCTAAGCCAAAAAAAGTCATACCTCTGGTGTTTAACAATGCGCTTCCCTTATGAAAGTGATCGTTTTCACATAGGTTACAGACAACTTGCTTTCCGTTTATTGTTTCGTATTTATTACCTTTTGCTTCATCCTCTCTCTTTCTGTCAAGATCCTCCGCCTGTTTTCTTAACCTGGCAAATTCTTCTTCAGTATACATGATTAACCTCCCATAGTGTTAATCAAGGTGATGTTGGACTTCCTTCTTAGGACGATATGTTTTAGCATCAGGTTTTAGTGAACATCAATTTCCTTTATTTAGGTTAATCATTGATCCAGATGTAAAAAAAGAGCAGGATTTAAATCCCGCTCTCATTATTTTGATTCATGCCTGGTTATAGAGTTTAATACTGCTTAGTGTTACTTTAGACGTATCTCATGTTTGGTGTTTCGCATGAGCCCAATGGCATTATGGGGAGTCAAATCAAGAATATCGAAAAGGCTCTTACAGTCTAGCATCCTCTCGCTGGCCTTCTTCATTTTGCTACGCTCGCGCAACTTGTGACGATCCGGGTGTCCCATTTGTTGTTCACCCCTGTTATGTATGGTTTTTTTGAAGAACCTGTTCAATTATTGAGAATGTTTTTATGTTACTATGAACGAAATAATTTGTCAATAACCCTGTTAATAAGAGTAGATATGTTATAATGTGAGTATAAATACTCAATATTTCTTGGAAGATGTGATTAGCGTATGGATTTTCACCAGCTGAAGGTTTTTGTGGAAGTTGTGCGCCAAAGAAGCTTTTCCCGGGCCGCAGAGAGTATCTTCCTCAGCCAGCCCACCGTAAGCGCTCATATTAAGGCACTGGAGGGTGAAATCGGTGCTCCGCTGCTGGACCGCAGCCAGCGGGAACTGGCGCTTACAGAGGCGGGTAAAATACTTTTCCGTTACGCTCAGCAACTGCTCGGATGTAAAGAGGAAGCTCTCGCATCTATCCAGGAAAAGTACCACATTATCAAGGGTCACCTGGAGATCGCCGCCAGCAGCGTGCCCGGCACTTATTATTTGCCTGGCGTACTCTCTTCTTTCAGCAAAATATACCCGGATGTTACTTTTTCCGTGTTCATGCGTGATACCAGGCAGGTTATTGAGAGTGTGAGAGACTTTACTTATGATCTTGGAATGGTGGGAGAAACGGGTCATCTCGAAGACTTGAGCCAATGCCGTCTTGTGGAAGATGAGCTGATCATGGTGACCCCCCCGGATGTGAAACTACAGAAGATACAAACTCAATGTTCCGGACCGACGAAGGTACCCAAACAATATGAGTTACCTCTTACTGATCTTATTTCCTGTATCCACCTGCCATTTATCCTGCGTGAGCCAGGTTCAGCCACACGCCTTGTTTTTGAAAAGGCCTTAAAAAAGGCAAAGGGTAATCAATCAAGGCTTAAGATTATTGCATACCTGGAGGGACAGGAAGCAATCAAAGAGGCAGTAAAAGCAGGGCTAGGGGTAACGGTTATCTCCCGTAAAGCAGTGGAGGATGAACTGCGGGCAGGAGTACTGAAAGGATACCATTTGCATGATCTGTCCCTGGATCGGAGCTTTCACCTGATTTTCCGCAAAAAACGTATCTTATCACCTCTTAGTAAGGCATTCTTCGAGTTTACAATTAACTATTTTGCAGACAAGAAACAAGAAAAAAGGAAACAAGAAGCAGAAAGACAAAGCCACGAGGCACCAGCGGAATAAATTGACACATACCTGCGGGCAGCTGTGGGCAGCCGCCCCTTGTACAATATAGTTAAGCCAAAGCTATAAAGATCTTTGATAATCGCATAGGAATTTATGGGTATCCCGTCCAATATTTCTTGTAGAGGCAGGGGGCTTCGGCCGCGCCCCTTGGGAAGTAAAAACTATCCTGGCTTGTAGAGAGAAGCCCCGCCCCTGCGAGATATCTCGAATAGGCACGTAGTGGATGTACCAAGTTGCATGCCGCGAGTTACGCGCAAGGCAGAGACTCACAGGGGTCTGCGGGAACCCTGCCTACTAAAACTGGAAAGTAGGGATATCCATGCTTTACTGTGGTGTTGACATCGCCAAGCACAACCACGAAATCTGTATTATCGATGGACAGGGAAACAAGGTTCTGGAGCTCAATGTGAATAATACCCAGACTGGTTTCCATAAGCTTAAAGGACACTTGGAGCGTATAAAGGCGAATCCCGAGACAATACAGTTCTGTCTGGAAGCTACAGGACACTACTGGATGACCCTTTATTGCTACTTGCAAGAACTGGGTTACCAGTCCGGTGTAATCAATCCTATCCAGTCTGATGCGCTAAGAAACATGTATGTGCGCAAATCCAAGACCGACCGTAAGGATGCTTTAATCCTGGCCGATCTGCTGAGATTGGGCAGAGTGCCGGAAACAGCCCTAGCCTCGGAAACAGCTATGAAACTGCAAACTCTTTCCCGGACGCGTTTTGAATTCGTCCGCCAGGTAGGAGGGCTGAAAAACCGGGTCTTAGGTGTCTTAGACCGCATCTTTCCTGAGTATCCCGAGTGCTTTTCCAACGTTTTTGTCCGCACTTCCCGTGAGCTTTTAAAACAGTTTACTGCTCCGGAAGATCTGGCAGATATGGACCTCTCCGAGCTGACGGAGTTTTTGAGCAAGCACTCCCGCAACCGATTGGGTAAAGAGCGTGCTGAACAGATTCAGGCCCTGGCCAAAGGCAGTATTGGTATTCACCTTGCTCTGGATGCGTTTACCATGCAACTGCGTCTAATGGTAGAGCAGATCGAGTTTATCGAAGAACAGATCAAAGTTATTGAAGAAGCCATCGAACAAGTCATGGAAGAGTTTCGCCCTACTCCCGATACGCCTTACCGGCATGTAATAGAGACTATTCCAGGCATTGGCCCGGTATTGGCTGCAGCTATTATCGGGGAGCTAGTTGATGCGAACAACTTCAAAAACGGACGGTCTGTGGTAGCTTACTCCGGCATTGATGCCACTGTGCGCAATTCCGGGCAGTTTGAAGGGACCCGTAACCGCATGTCTAAAAGGGGTTCCCCTGTACTGCGCCACAGTTTGTGGCTGGCTGCTATTAACGCAAGGCGCTATAACCCGCAGCTTAAGGAATTCTATGAGAAAAAAATTAGGGAAGGCAAGCACAGCAACGTAGCAAATGGTGCCGTGGCCAGAAAGTTAGCTCATTTAGTTTATTCGCTATGGAAAGAACAACGGCCCTTTGACCCTAATTACAAATGGACTGCGTCAGGAACAATGGTAAATGCTGGACAGCCCTTGTAAACAAGCATAGATACCATTAAAGCAGCCGTTTATCTTGACCCTTTATCATGGGGTAGGTGCCCGTGTTAGCCTTACCCCCAGGCATGGGGCCATAATTATCTGCAGTTGGCCCTGGCTGGCCCTGATAAACACGGGCACCAGGGACCCCATGTAAAGGGCGGCTGCTTGGGTCAAGAAATCTTGCTTGAGTATTAAACAGTCATAAATTCCCTATGCAATTTTCAAAGAACATTTTTAAAATAACTCTTGACTATTCATAGCACGTCTACAAG
>SKTJ01000026.1 GCA_007122565.1 Syntrophomonadaceae bacterium
AGTGGATCTTTGAGTATATGTCGATAACTGAACGCCACACTCTTTTCGGAAAGCCACGCTTTCGCTTTTTGACAGGTGCTTCATGCAGGAAAACAGTAAAACTCCAGCATTTGATTATTCCACCTTTCCTTTGTATTATTCACTCCCTTAATTTTCAGCTTAGCGTAACAGGTTTAGGATTCCTTAATATCGGGAAGTTCCCGGATGGGGTAGACTTTAGCAAAGATTACGGTACCGTTTTCGTCGACAAGAATGTTGGCCCGTTCAGAAAAACCGTTTTTATCCCGGAAGATACCGTAAGCAGCGGCCACTGCGCCGTGGGGCCAGAAATCGGCAAGGATCCGTGTATGTTCGATGTCAAGTTCCTTAGCCCAGGCAGCTTTACAGGGGACCGCATCAACGCTCAACCCCAGCGCCACCGTGTTGTGTTGCTCCATTTCTTCCCGGTTGGCTTCCAGCGATTTCATCTGCTCGGCGCAGACATTTGTC
Source organism: Syntrophomonadaceae bacterium (assembly GCA_007122565.1). Taxonomy (GTDB): domain Bacteria; phylum Bacillota; class Dethiobacteria; order DTU022; family UBA8154; genus UBA8154. The sequence goes on from SKTJ01000026.1 coordinate 490, forward strand.
CAGGCCAGAGGGTGAAAGGAAAGAAGAACCTTTTTCCCTTTTAATGAGGAGAGTGTCAATTCATTTTCCTGTTGATCCTTTAAAGTAAAATCCGGTGCCTTTACTCCTGATTTGGTCGTGTCCATCAGACCACTTCCTTTTCATTTATTGTTGGTTGTAAGGGGATATGCGGCAGCCTTCCAGGCGGTGGTTCCCCCGATTACATTGAAAACCTTCTCAAAGCCACGCTGTTTTAAAAGACTTGCTGCCAGGATGGAACGGTTACTGGTATTACACAGGGTTACCAGGGGTTCCCGGGTGGACCATTCAGCGGCGCGGTGGCGCACATCAGGAGCAGGTACGTGGATTGTCCCCTTAATGTGTCCCTCATCCCACTCTTTTTTCAAACGATTGTCCAGAACAACCAGGGAATTTGTTGTTTTTATCAGTCTCTGCAATTCAGAAACATTAAGAATCTCGATATGACCTGTTTCCATACCGCTGTTGATCCATTCTCCCATTCCCCCGTGCAGATAACCACTCACATTATCCAGGCCAACCCTCCTGAGGCCGGTAAGAACCTGGGGCATTTCCTGTTCAGTCTCGTTTACCAGGAGCAGAGGGCGATCCGGGGGAATAACCCAGCCGGCAAAGGTAGAGAAGGTGCCTTTAAGACCCACACTGAAGGAGCCTGGTATGTGGGCGGCGGCAAAGGATAGGTAATCACGGGTATCCACAATAACTGCTCCTTCAGTCAGGTGACGGGCAAATTCCCTTACATGCAGCGGTTGAGGAGGTGCCAGTTCCCCGAGGGGTACGGGGCCAAGGCGGTTTATCTCCGAGCAGCGGGTAAAATGGTCCGGAACCTCGGGCATGCCTGTAAGTAATTCTTTGCGGAATTGTTCCAGTGTATTTAACTGCAGGGCGTAATTATAGCGACGCTCCGTTCCCATGGTTGTCCAGAGTTTTGCCGAAAGGGAACGACCGCACAGGGAGCCCATACCATGGGCCGGATAGATCTCCACATTGTCCCCCAGTTCCTTGATACGGTGCAGGCTATGGTAAAGTTTTTCTGCCAGCTCATTCTGTTGTGCGGGGAAAAGGTCCGGTCTACCCACGTCTCCCACCAGCAGGGTGTCACCGCTAAAGGCCAGAATGGGTTCATTTCCCCGTTCCCGATCCGTAACGAGGAAGAAAGAACTTTCAGGGGTGTGTCCCGGTGTTTCCAGAAGTTGTATGGCTATGGTATCAAAAATAAAGGTCTCTCCGCTTTGCATGGCGGTATGGGGAAAGGCACAATTAGCGGCTGCAGGAGCGTAGATGCGGGCGCCGGTTTGCTGTGCCAGATCCAGGTGACCCGAGACAAAATCAGCATGGAGATGGGTTTCAAGTACGGCCGTGATCGGTAAACCAAAGGATGCTGCGGCCTCCAGGTAACGTTCCACATCCCGTGCAGGATCTACAACAAGACATTCATTTTTCCCGCCGATCACATAGGAACAGTGGGCCAAACCCGGGGTAAAAATCTGGGTGAAAAACATGATAAGTTCACTCCATTTAATAAATTCTATGTAACAACTCAGCACTCTTGAAAATAGCACAAAGGGGTTCAGGATTACCTGTGAGTAACCGTTCAGGCTCGGTCAAAAGGCTTTGGCGGACCGGGGTTTCCACATGCTACGTGTTTGAGCGCAGCGAGCCAAAGCATGTGGGCCGGGTCGGCAAAGGCAACCCCTGTATCTTTTACTTGAGACTGGGGTTTCGAACAGGTATCCTGCACCCCGCTGCAAATTATACCTGGAGTAGTAACAATTCTATTATTATTTATACAACCGGGGCATTAACTCCAACAGGGAAGCGGCATGGTTTCTTTCTTCAAAGGAGAGGTCGAAAAGAAGGCCGCGCAATTCCGGGTCTTTTACCTGTTCGGCGGCGGTTCGGTAAAAATCGTAAGCAGCGAATTCCTGTTGTATGGCCAGTTCCAACAAATCCTCAATGTGGCTTAATGAAGGGCTTATCCCTTGATCTTGTTGATTCTCCTCCAATGCTAATAATAGTTCCTGTTGGAGCGTTTCCAGGGGTTTTTGCGGTATTTTGTACTTTTCGGTCCAGGATAAATATGTTTGATAGATTGAGGACAGGTGTGCCTCTTCCCTGGTGGCCAGGTTTTTCAGAAGGGTTTTTAATTCTGTTGTATGTTCATGTTTTAGTTCTTCCGTGTAGACCCGGCGGGCTTGCAGCTCTTTTTCCATGGCCAGCAGCAGGATGTCCACCACGGTTTTTACCTCTGCTGAAGAAAGTTCCTGTGGTGGTCCCGTGATTACCTCATAGGGCCAACCCAATATTCCTCCCTTAAGACTGAAGACTTCCGTCAAGCCCAAACGACAGAGTATGCCTGCAGCAACAAGGCTTCTTTTTCCTGAACGGCAATAAACAACTACCGGCCTTTTTTGATCAAGTGGCAGTAGAAATTTTTCCACCTGTCCCAGAGGAAACAAAAGAGCTCCGGGGATATGTCCTGTTGCATATTCCTGCGGTTGGCGCACGTCGATGAGCAGGGGTGGGTTTTCTTGTAATTGAAGTAACTCCTGCAGCTCCACGGCACCGATTTCCCTCAGGTGATCACACGTTTGGCTCATTTGCGTTCACCTCCCTTTAAAAGCCTTTTTATTCACTATATTATTAATGATTCCTGGATACTGAATGCCTGAGTATTATTATATAATTAACACCATATTTAATCAATAACCATTACAATATAAAACGATCTATAATTAATTTCATTACTTTTATCAATTAAGAAGGAATTTATAAAGATGATAGGGAATTAATGAAATTGTAAAGGATACTTTCTGATACTCATATTCAGGCTAGTTAGCTAAATAACAGTAAAGGCGGTGATCCCTGATCAAAAAAGTAAGCTGATTGTTTTAGAGGGGTATTAGATTATTACAGAAAAGGGGGACAAGCATGAAAAAGTACTTAGCGTTACTGGTAGTGTCGGCTTTACTGTTTAGTGTGCTGATTGTGGGTTGTGGCCCTGGCGAGGAAGCTGTAGCTGAAGGTCAGGATCTTGTTATTGCTATGGGAGCGGAACCGGAAAACCTGGATCCGCTTAAAATGATGTCCGCTCCTGCTGCAACTGTTGCGGAACACGTGGTGGAGAATCTGATTTACCTTGCGGAAGATGGTACACTTAAGCCTGCCCTTGCCGAATCCTGGGAACCGGCGGAAGACGGGCTTTCCTGGTTCCTGAAGCTGCGCCAGGGAGTTTCTTTCCATGATGGCGAGCCTTTTAATGCCGAAGCGGTGAAATATAATTTGGATCGTTTTATGGCTAAAGGGGATTTTGAGGGTGGAGACGCAGCTGTTTTCGCGTTCCTGCTTGGACGGGTGACAGAAGTGGAAGTTGTGGATGAATACACGGTTCAGATTCACCTTGATGATATTTTTGCGCCCATTGCATCCCACCTGTCCCATTCCTTTATTGGAATGCACAGCCCCGCTTCCCTGGAAGCCCTGGCTGCAGGTGATTATGTGGAGGCCCCAATCGGCACAGGCCCATTTAAGTATGTCTCCTGGGACCGGGGTGAGCAGTTTTACATGGAAAAAAATGCTGATTACTGGGGTGGAGCACCGACACTGGACAGCGTCACCTTTAAATTTGTACCCGAAGCCGGTTCCCGCGTAATTATGCTTGAGACCGGTGAAGTTCACGCGATTATGGCCGTGCCACCCACCGAGATTGATCGTCTGGAAGCAGAAGCGGGTATTGATGTGGTCTTCCAGAACAGTGTTCGTGTGATCTATATTGGTTATAACCTGGAAGATGATCTTTTCAAGGATGTAAGGGTCCGCCAGGCGTTGAACTATGCTATTAATAAAGAAGCGATCATCGCGACGATTTTCCAGGGCGTTGGTGAGCCATCTTCCGCGCCGATTGTGCCGGCCATCTTTGGTTACACCGAGGCAGGCCCTTACGAGTACGATCTTGAAAAAGCGAAGGACCTGTTAGCGCAAGCCGGCCATGCCGATGGTTTTGATATGGAACTCTTCCATCCCACCGGCCGCTACCCGCAGGATGCCACCGTGATCGAGGCTGTCCAGGCCATGCTGGCGGATATTGGCGTGAACGCAAGCCTCACGACATACGACTGGGGTACCTATCTTGATACGGTGATCGTGCCGCCGGATCAGGCAGAACATGATGCCTACATGCTTGGCTGGGGCACAGTGACCCTGGATGCCGATTATGGCCTTTATGCCTTGTTCCATTCGAGCCAGTGGCCACCGGCAGGAAACAACGTTTCCTACTATGCTAATGACGAAGTGGATGCGCTGCTCGACGAAGCACGGGTAACACCTGACCGGACTGTCCGGGAAGGCCTCTACCGTGATGCAATCGATATTGTCTGGAATGATGCCCCCTGGATCTTCCTGCACAACGAAGGACAGGTTAATGCAGTGCGTTCCAATGTAAAAGGACTGATTCACCACCCGTTGGAGAACCTCTCCGCATGGGATGCCTATATCCAGTAACCGTAACTTGAATTATCGTTAGGGGCAGGGTGAATCGGACTTTTTGCGTCTGAAGGCGCCCTGCCCTTTCTTTATAAGGCTGCTATAAACTCAGCAATCGGGAGCCAGAAGTCAGGCCCCAGAAATGAAGAACAAAATTATCGAAATATATAATGGCAAATGATTTAGGCTGGTGAATCAGGCAGCTTTGGGGGAGTTGACGCCTAAGTGTATGGATATGTAATCAGAAGATTGTTGTTGGCTGTTCCGGTCTTAATCGGGGTCTCTATTCTTGTTTTTGCTATAATCAGGTTCATACCAGGAGACCCCGCACGGGCAATTGCCGGAGTCCATGCCAGCACCGAATATATAGAACAGGTTCGCAAAGAGCTTCTGCTGGATGAGGGGCTGCATGTGCAGTATTATGTTTATATAACCAACCTGCTTCAGGGTGATTTGGGCCGCTCCACCTTTACGGGCAGGCCGGTGACGGTAGAGCTGTTTAACCGTTTTCCTAACACAATAGTCCTGTCAGCGTCGGCTATGCTTATTGCCACCATCGTCGGGTTGAGCGCCGGGATTATCTCTGCTACCAGACGATACTCGCTGTTTGATAATGCGAGCATGTTGGGCGCCCTGGTAGGGGTGGCGGCGCCGGTTTTCTGGTTGGGGGTGATGTTCCAAATACTCTTTTCGGTGAATCTAGGCTGGCTGCCCTCGGGTGGCATGGGCACGTGGAAGCATTTAATCTTACCGGCCCTCACACTTGGCCTGGCTACGGCAGCGCTTATTGCCCGCATCACCCGTTCGAGCATGCTTGAGGTGCTGCGGCAGGATTATATTACCACGGCCCGCTCAAAGGGCTTAGTGGAGCGTGTGGTTATATACAAGCATGCCTTTAAAAATGCCCTGATTCCCGTCGTGACAGTGATGGGCCTGCAGTTCGGGACACTGCTGGGCGGTGCGGTTTTAGTAGAAACGGTCTTCTCCTGGCCCGGAATCGGCCGCCTTATGGTTGACTCGATCCTGGCCCGGGATTATCCGGTGGTGCAGGGTGCAGTGCTGCTACTGGCAGTATTTTTTGTCCTGATCAACCTTGTAGTTGATGTTATTTATGCTTTTCTAGACCCCCGCATCAGTTACGGGTCGCGGGAGGTGGACTAGAGGCATGTCTAAAACAGAATGTGTGATCAGCAAGCTGCCGACGCCACAAAGAGATACGGAACTACGCCAGGTATGGAGACATCTGCGCCGCAACCGGCTGGCCATGGCAGGACTGGCGGTGCTGGCATTGTTTCTGCTTTGCGCCATCTTCGCTCCCCTGCTTGCTCCTTATGATCCGATTGAAACCAACTATGACGTGGCTCTGCAGGGTCCGTCAACGGAGAACGTTTTAGGTGCCGACTGGCTGGGCCGCGATGTTTTCTCCAGGATCCTCTTTGGGTCGCGCATCTCTTTAACGATTGGCCTTATCTCCGTAACGATTGGGATGGTGATCGGCGTACCGATCGGTGCAATATCCGCATATTACGGCGGCAAACTTGACCTTTTTGTACAGCGGCTTATCGATATTTTGATTGCTTTTCCAGGGATACTGCTGGCGATCATGGTGGTAGCTGTGCTTGGGGTTGGCGTTGAAAACGTGATGATTGCAGTAGGTATAGCCTCTGTGCCAATTTACACCCGCCTGGTGCGTGGTTCTGTTATGGCGGTAAAAGAACAGGGTTATGTGGCTGCGGCCAAGTCACTGGGCATCAGGGATGCACGGATTATTTTACGTCATATTATGCCCAACTGCCTCGGTCCGATTATTGTCCAGTCCACATTCCAAATTGCCACAGCCATATTATGGGCCGCCGGACTTGGTTTCTTAGGACTGGGTGCCCAACCCCCCGATCCCGAATGGGGGGCGATGCTCAGCAAAGGGCGGGAGTACATCCGCACTGCCCATCACCTCACAACTTATCCCGGCCTGGCGATCCTGTTTATGGTCCTGGGTTTCAATCTGCTCGGTGACGGTTTGCGCGATGCCCTTGATCCCCGTTCCAGGAAGTACTGATAAAGGATGGTTAATGATGGATTACCTGCTCAGAGTTGAAGATCTGAAAACAACCTTTTATACGGATAATGCCGTCATCCGTGCCGTGGATGGAGTTTCTTTTAATGTGAGGCCGGGGGAAGTTATGGGCCTGGTGGGTGAATCAGGCTGCGGCAAAAGCGTGGTTTCTTTAAGCATCATGCGGCTGATCATGTACCCGCCGGGAAAAATTGAGGGGGGCAGAATTTATTTTAACGACCGGGATTTACTTTCACTTGACGCAAAAAATATGCGCCGTATCCGGGGTAACGATATTGCCATGATTTTTCAGGAGCCCATGACCTCATTTAACCCGGTATACAAAGTAGGCGAACAGATCAGCGAAGCGATCCGCCTCCATCAGGGTCTTGACAATAAAGACGCCTGGCATCAGGCCGCGAAAATGCTCGAACTGGTGGGCATTCCCCGGCCCCATGAGATTGTTAATGATTATCCACACCAGTTAAGCGGCGGGATGCGTCAGCGGGCTATGATCGCCATGGCACTTTCCTGCAACCCGAAGTTGCTCATCGCAGACGAGCCTACCACGGCCCTTGATGTTACCATCCAGGCACAAATCCTGGAACTTATGAAAGATCTGCGGGAAAGAATAAATACGGCGATTATCTTTATTACCCACGATCTGGGTGTTATTGCCGAGATGGCGCAGCATGTTGTGGTTATGTATGCGGGAAAAATTGTGGAAGATGCAGATGTTATTTCTCTTTTCAAAGAGCCAATGCATCCTTACACTACCGGACTGATCCGCTCTAAACCGAAGTTGGAAGAAGAAAGAGAAACACTTGATTTTATTGCGGGAAGTGTCCCCAATCCCATGGAGATGCCGGCGGGGTGTGCTTTCCATCCCCGCTGCCCGGAAGCGATGGATATCTGCTACCGGGAAACTCCTGCCTTGCTGGAACCTAAACCACGGCACCTGGTCCGGTGCTGGCTTTACGGAAATAAGCAAAACGGAGGGGGATTGTAAATGGAAGCAGTCCAGGCAGTTATGCCGCTAACAGAAACTACTCAGCCCATGCTTGAAGTAGAGGGACTAAAAAAATACTTTTCAATCAGGGGTGGCATATTTTCTCAGGTGACCGGCCATGTAAAAGCGGTGGACGGTATCGATCTGAACATCTTCTCCGGGGAGACTTACGGACTGGTAGGTGAGTCCGGTTGTGGGAAATCCACCGCCGGGATGACCATACTGAACATGCTGAAACCAACGGGGGGGACGGTCTTGTTCAAAGGCCAGGATGTATTTGCCTTGGGTAGGGAACAAATGCGCAACCTGCGTAAAGAGATGCAGATTATCTTCCAGGACCCCTACAGCTCTTTGAACCCACGTATGAGTGTGGGCGAAGCCATCGGCGAAGCCCTGGAGGTGCATGGTATTGCCAGGGGCAAGCAGCGACGTGAGAAAGTTGAAGCAATTTTAAAGGTATGTGGCCTCGATACGTACCACTATCGCCGATATCCCCATGAATTTTCCGGAGGACAACGGCAACGGGTCGGTATCGCACGGGCATTGGTGCTTGAACCGCAGTTTATTGTGGCCGATGAGCCCATCTCCGCACTTGATGTTTCGATCCAGTCTCAGATTATTAATTTGCTCGAGGAACTGCAGGATAAATTCGGTTTAACGTATCTTTTCATATCCCATGACCTGAGTGTGGTTAAACATATTGCGGACCGGGTGGGAGTAATGTATCTGGGAATCCTAATGGAAGAGGCACCGAAAAAGGAGTTTTATCAAAATCCCCGCCATCCCTATACCCGTGCCCTTCTCTCGGCAGTGCCGGTCATGGATCCGACTATCCGTAAACAGCGGATTATTCTTAAAGGGGATATCCCCAGCCCCGCCAATCCACCGGCAGGCTGTCGTTTTCATACCCGTTGTCCTGAGGTAATGGATATCTGCCGGGAAACGATACCTGAGTTAAAAGAAGTGTCAAGGGGGCACCGCGTAGCCTGCCACCTTGTGCATGGGCATGGTGTGCCTAACGCCATATAAAATACAAAACAGAAGGAGGCAAATGGGTTTGAAGGAAGGCATTAGAGCCATGTTGTTGGAATGCATGGGCCTGCAACGGGGGGAAACAGTTTTGATTGTTGTTGACCCATTGTCACTGGAGATGGG
>SKTJ01000301.1 GCA_007122565.1 Syntrophomonadaceae bacterium
TACGGGGACGGCAATGGCACCAATGCGCTGCACTGCAAGCCAGAGAGTTACCCACTGGGGGACATGGGGAAGATAAATCATCACCCGTTCTCCTTTTCTAATCCCCAGGTGATAAAGAGCCTGCCCCAATTTTTCCACAAGCATCTCCAGTTCAGTATAACTAAATTTCTTTCCCAGATAGATCAGGGTGGCTTTCTTGTTATACTTTGCTGCAGTCTGCTTGAAGGCCGCGTAAATGTTGTTATAAGCCTGCTCCGACATAAGCTGTTCCTCCTTTCGTCCTCCTGTGTTACATACCGAAATAGGCGGACATGACCTCAGGGTTATCCATTAACTCTTCCTTGGTGCCGCTCATGATCAGGGTGCCGTTTTCAATTATGAACCCACGGTCGATGTGTGGCATGATCGGCCGGGCGTATTGCTCCGTGAGCAATACAGTCACCTCAAGACTGCGAATATCTTTGAGCGCCTGCACTACGATTGCCTGCATAACCGGGCTCAGGCCCAAGAGGGGTTCATCGAGCAGAAGCAGCTTGGGGCGGGCCACCAGGGCCATACCGATGGCGATCATCTCCTGCTCACCGCCGCTGCAAAGACCGGCTCTCCGGCTTTTTAATTTGGTCAGGGGAGGGAATATGTTATAAACAAGATCAATGGATTCCTGCACTTTTACTTGTTCTTTAATCAGGAAACCGCCCAACTGGAGGTTTTCCTCCACGCTCAGATCGCGGAAGACCGGATGTCGTTCCCGGCAGAGGACAATCCCCTTCTTTACCCTGTCGTTGGGACTTCTATTGCTGATGTCCTCTCCCTCGAAGTTTTGTTGCCCTACGATAGTAATGCGCTGTCCCCCTTTTCTGTGCTCCCGGAACTTCATGTGGAGGGTCAGCCCGGCCACGGTGTTCATCAGAGTGGTTTTCCCGGCACTGTTGGAGCCGAAAACACCAACGATCTCCCCTTTTTTTACATCCAGATTTAAATTATTTACCGCGAGCGCGTTTTCATAAAAAATCATCAGATTTTTAACATCAAGCAATGGACTCCCCCTCACTTCCCAGGTACGCCTCTTTAACTTCTTTCGTATTCATTACTTCCTCAGGCGTTCCTTCAGCGATCTTTTTCCCGAAATTGAGGCAAATTACCTTGTTAACGATGCGAAACAGTTCCCGGATACGGTGCTCAATCATAATCATGTCTCTGCCTTCCTGGAGGATCCTCTCCAGGATAGGCACGGTGCTGGCTACTTCCGACATGCTCATACCGGAAAACAGCTCATCTAAAACTACCAAGTCAGGTTCCAGGCAGAGGCAGCGAGCCAACTCTAATCGCTTAAGGTAGCCGTGGGGCAGGGACCCGGTCAATTTATAGGGGATCTGGGATTCCCGCTCAAACCCCACATCCTCAAGCAACTGGATGGCAATTTCATCACGGTCACCGAAGTTGCCTCCCTGAAGCTGCTTTTTCACCCGGGGAGAGTAGAGGGGAATAATCAGGTTCTTGTATGCCTCCATATTGTAAAAAGGCCTGACCATCTGGAAGCTGCGGGCGATGCCCAGGTTTACGGCTCTGTTTGGTGCAATACCGGTTATGTTGCGCCCCTTGTAAATAACAGTGCCACTGTCCGGTTTAATGAATCCTGTAATCAGATTTATCAATGTGCTTTTCCCCGAACCGTTGGGACCGATAACTCCGATGCTTTCTCCCTCGTAGAGGGTAAAGCTTACATTGTTCACGGCTTTTACCCCGCCAAAGCTTTTAGAGAGTCCCGTTACTTTTAAAAGCTCTTTATTTTTCATCGGCTTTTTCCTCCAATGGGACTATTCTTTCGAACTGAAAGTATTTTCGTTGGGCAAATCGATAGATGCCCTCAGGCAAGCCCACGACGAAAAAGAGCAACATTATACCGTACATGACGATCCGCAATGTGCCGAAAGCGCGGAGCAGCTCTGAGAAAGGCACAAGGATGAAAGCCCCCAGTACTCCACCGGCAAAGGTTCCTGTACCCCCGACCACAGCTGCTGTAAGGGGCAGAATGGAGTATTCCACCGCAAAAGCCGGCATCCCCACAATACGGTAGTGGAGGGTCATCAGGGCTCCGGCAAAGGTGGCTGGCATAGCAGCGATGAAAACGGCCTGTGCCTTGTACAATTGCACATTGAGACCACCTGCCAGCACGGACATATCATTATCATGGATCGCCCGCAGCACCAGGCCATAATCCGTATCAAAGAGCCTGAGAAAAATAAAGGTTACAGCCAGCACAATCACTACGGTCACATAAAGGCTGAAGGTTATCCCCGGCAGTCGCTGCAGGCCACTGATCCCTTCCGTCCCGCCCAAGTAGCCGGTGGCTTCGATAATGCGCATCAAAAACAAGGGCAGGGCAAAGGTAATGAGGGCGAAATAGATACCCCGCAAGCGCAGCACCGGGTAGATAATGATTGTGCACAAAATGGCTCCGGCAACTGTGGCCAAAGGAATGGAATAAAGGGGGGGCAGGCCAATGGTGCGATCAAAAAATCCTGTGAAATAAGCTCCGACCCCAAAGAAATAAGCTTGCCCCAGTGACACCAACCCCACGGAAAACAAGAAGTTCCAACTCAGGGTCAACAGGGCAATAATACAGGCAATAAAAGCGACAGTTTGCCAGTAAGCCCCCGTAACGTCTGTAAGGAGGGGATAAATGAGCAAGGCTAATACTGCAAGAATCCTTGGTCCTGTCAGGTAGAGAATCTCCCTGTATGAAGAGATGGCAAAGATATCATCCGCCCGGGCTTTAATACCCCGGTCTATTCGTTCCTTTCTGTATCCTGCTTTCATGCTCACACCCTCTCTTCCAGTTCCTTGAATTTGCCGAGCAGCCCCGAAGGCTTCACGGCGAGGACGATGAGTATTGCTGCCAGGTAAACCGCTTCTTTCCAGTGAGGGGCAAAAAAGGTACTGGTAATCACTTGGGCATAGCCAAGAATGATGCAAGCCAGAATGAGCCCTTTGGTACTTTCCAACCCGCCCAGCACTGTTACCGCCAGAGCGATCAACAGTACTTCATAACCGATATTGATATTGATAATGCCCAGGGGCAGGATCATCACGGCGGCTATTGCGGCAAAAGCACCACCGATGGCAAAGCTGTAGGTGGCTGCCCAGTCGGAGTCGATTCCTACAGCAAGGGCAGTGTATTCATCCTGTGCCATCCCCAGCAGGGCCAACCCTGTCTTTGTGCGGTGCGTAAAAAACCATAAAAAAACCGCCAGCAGTAAGGCTACTACGATAATCAAAGAGCGCTGGTAATCCAGGGTTGTTTCGAAGATAGTAAATCGCCCCCGTGCTATATAAGGCAGAGAGTATTCATAGGTAACAAACCCGAGCCAGCGGAAAAATTCGAGCATACAGATGCCGATGGCAAAGGTGGCAATAACCTCGTTTAAGACAATACCCCGCACACGAATTACTATCAGTTTGTAGATGGCAGCCCCCAGCAGTGCGGTAATAAAAATTGTGAGAACTACGGCAATAAAATATGGAAGTCCCATTTTCAACAGAAAATAAGCGAGATAACCGGCGAAGAGGTAAATGCCCCCGTGGCTGAAATTTGCCACACCGCTCAGGCCGAAGGTGAGGCTGAATCCCAGGGCCAAGAGCATTAGTACGGCACTGTTAACTAAACCGAATACCAGCATAGATTCAATCATATAATTCCGCCTGCCCTCCTAAAGATTTTGGTGTGGGGAGCTACTATAGCATAGTGCGGGCCTCCCCACACCTTATTACGTATAAACGGTGGAAATTACATGTAAGGTGGAAGCTCAATATCATCTTCAGCGATCATTTCCGGGAAGACAGGCACCCTCACCCCTGGCTCACGCCACTGAAATGCACCGCCCAATGCCGTTTCCGCAGGGTCCATTCCGTACACAACCTGATGGTTTTCATCAAAGCGGATTCTGCCGATTACACCGTATGTGTCTGTCTCTTCCAGTGCTGCCACAATCGCATCGCCATCCAGGCTGCCTGCCCGTTCAATGGCCTCTTTCAGCACATAAACGGAATCATAGGAGGGACCGGGTGCATGGCCAGCCAAAGAAGCTCTGGCGCTTTCCCCGAATTTTTCACCGAACTTTTTGTTAAATTCGATAGACATAGGGACGGCTTCAGCGGGCAGGGGGCCAATTTCGAAAATAAAATTGATTAAACCGTCAAGCTCGCCTTCAAAGACATCCCAGGCATTTTCCGGTGCTGCCGGGCTGATGAAACCGGCCAGTAACGCTGGAACCTCCATGTCACGGGCTTGTTTAACCAGGACCCCGGACTGAGGCATATCAAATATGGGCACAATCACCTGGGCTCCGCCCTGCCGTGCCTTAGTTAAGGAAGATGAAAAGTCGCCTGCGCCGGTGGGGTAGACATCAAAGCCCACAACTTCCCAGTTGTTATTATTTAACCAAGCTTCCACTCCTCCGCCAGTTCCTTTGGCCCAGAGGACATCCTGAGCAACTATGAACGCTTTATTAAAGCCAAATTCAGTCTCAAGATAGCCCATCATCTGATTCAAGTACATAACCAAGTAGGGTGCATTCAGGCACATGCGGAAAATGTACTTGTATTCATCATAATTCTCTGCAATCTTGGTCTGCATCTCAGGAGTCATGGCAGTGGTAACGATATAGGGAATTTTGTGCTCGGCAATGACATCCATGGAAGCAAGTAAAACTTCCGAGCGGAAAGCGCCGAACAGGATGGCATGGGGTTCTTCTGTTAGAATGATCCGCTCCAGTGCGGCCAAAGCATCGTGTATGGGGATACCTGCTTCGTGCTCCCGTGTATCGATGGTAACAACTTCGAAGGGGCGCTGTTCACCAGCCAAATTAACACCGCCAGCGGCGTTAATCTCCTCTACGGCCATCTCGATGGCCCGTACACCATCCCGTCCCTCGATGGAGCCGAGGGCTGTAGGTATGGCAACAACGATTGGCTCTCCGCTAGCCACCTGAGTCGGCGCTTCTTGAGGAGAACAGCCGCTAATGGACCAAACCGACAGTAGCATTAACGCTACCAACAACCCCCATAGTGCTTTTTTCTTCTTCATAATCACTGTTGACCTCCTTCTAATTAAGTTTTAATTGGATAAAAAACGAAAAAGACAATATGAATATCCAGCCTTAAATACCAACCGTTTATACATCACCTCCTCATCTACCAATAACCGTTTTTTCCTATTTTCACACCAGCATGGTGAAAAATTTGCAAATTAAGATGAACAAATGTAACTATTAAATTTATTCTATCTTTTGTATTGCAATTAATATGCCAATTTTGCAAAAGGTCCAAAAATAAAGGTAAAAGTAGGTATTTATTAAATACTAATACCCATTTATTTCATAAGTGGCATCATTAAGGTTGAGTAACTGTCAAAAATGAACTTTACTGCTTTTAATCATATGCAAGAAGAGGTCTCAGTATTTTAGCACTAGATTGAAAAAAACAAGCCTTTGGATCTGATTGGTTTTAAATTTGCATAGTGAACGTTTGCTAAAAAAGAGAGTTTCAAAAATAACAACCCATATTTTATAAAAAGCCAATTTTCGCAGCGCTACGGCCAATTACTAAAAAAAAGTTACATAAAATTGTATCTGTGCAGGAAATTTTGCACATCATGTCGAATAAAGCCATAAAAGTCGCATAATTACAGATTGTTTTTCCCTGGAATTTCTTTTTAAACTGTTATCCATCTAAGCGATAGCGGCGAAATATAATAGAACCGAAATGGGGGATGCGCAATGCAAAACAATGCCATTGGTCGCCGGATCCGGGGATTGCGTCGCCTGAAGAGAATGACCCAGCAGCAACTCGCTGTGTGTTTGGGCTTGTCCGCCAGTCAGCTCAGCAATATTGAGCGGGGTCTGAAAAAACCGCAACCAGAGTTGCTGGAAAAGATTGCGGCGAACTTGAATGTTGCCCGGGAAGAATTAATAATTCTTCCCACAGGGGATAATAATTAAAAAATATGGAGGTGAAAAAATGTTTCGCCTGCCGGGGGCGGGACAATATGCTAATGTGTCAGTCCAGCGTTTATACAGTTAAGGATGGCCGCGAAGAGCTTGTCATGAAGGATGTATCTTTGATCAAGCCGGGCACGGTTGAAGGGGAACTTCTGCTGGAGGGGATTTTGGGAGAACAAAAAGTAGTTAAAGGGCGTTTGAAAGAGTTGCAATTAATGGATCATAAGATCCTGGTGGAGCAAATCTGAAGCTTATTATACCAGGTGATTCTGTTGTTTCTAAGTGTAACGCCGGTCCTGCACAAAGCAGGCCCGGCGTTTTTTATGATAAGTTATATATTTTTTTACCGGGCCGTTGTTTTTTATAACCTCTTTTGCTATAATTAGGCGTGTACACAAAATTGTGCACAGAGCTTGCAGTCTGCCTGAAACTGTAAATTAAGGATAAAGGGGCGCAGTTGCATTGCCCGGAGAATTGGTTCGTATTGGTGAGAAGATTATCAGCATCGATAAAATAGAGGATACCATAAAACAAATTCTGGAGCTACGCGCAGCCGGTTTTTCCCAACAGGAAGCGGCCGGGCGTCTTGGCCTTGACCGTACCTTTATTTCCCGTCTGGAAACCTTAGGAGAGGTACGCAAGGGGAAAAGACTGGCTGTCATTGGTTTTCCGCTGCGCAACTTTGAAGAGATCGACCGTATTGCAAAAAGCCGGGGGGTGGAGTTCACCTGGCTGATGAGTGAAAAAGAGCGGTGGGATCTGGTGGAGGGTCAAAGCGCCCTGGAGTTTCTAGATCTTATTATGGAAAAGATCGCCGTTCTGCAACGCTTCGATCTGGCAATCTTTATCGGATCGCGGAAGTGGCAAAAAATCACTGAGGCGCTGCTGGACTGCCCAGTTGTGTTTTTGGAACTGGGCAGCTCGCCCATTACTGAAGACTGTACCCTGGCTCCGCAGCGTTTTAAGGAAATCCTGGAACAGGTGCTTAAGTAAGAGTTCCTGATTGGAAAAGGGAAAGGGAGGTGAAGCTTGTTGAAAACAGTAATTAGTGTTAGTCTCGGTTCTGCTAAAAGGAACCATACGGCCACACTGGAACTGATGAATCAGTCTTTTATGCTGCAGCGTATTGGAACCGATGGGGACCTGGGAAAAATGATTGAGTTAATCCGCGAATATGACGGCAAGGTGGATGCTTTTGGCCTGGGAGGGATGGATCTTTATATTCAGGCCGTAGATCGCCGCTATACGCTGAGGGACGCGCAAAAAGTGGCGGCTGCGGCAAGGCTCACCCCCATTGTGGACGGTTCGGGGCTGAAGAATACCCTGGAGCGGCGCGTGGTGCGCAATCTGCAAAAGGAAGGAACTGTGCTGGAGGGAAATAAAAAGGTCCTTGTCGTCAGTGCCATGGATCGTTTTGGCCTGGCCCATGGATTGGCACAGGCCGGCTGTGAGATGTGCTATGGTGACCTAATGTATGTGCTCAACATACCCATACCCCTGCGATCCTTACATACCCTGGCGTTTATTGCCCGCCTGATCGTTCCGGTGATCCGCCTTTTACCTTTCCAGATGCTCTATCCCACAGGGAAGCAGCAGGAGAGCAGCAGGCCCCGCTATCCCCGTTTTTTCCAGGAGGCTGATATTATTGCCGGGGACTTCCACTTTATTAAGCGCTATATGCCGCCGGAGTTGCCGGGGAAGACGATTATCACTAATACAGTAACTGCTGCAGACGTGGAGCTTTTACGGGATATAGGGGTTAGGACATTGATAACTACCACGCAGGAGATTGAAGGACGATCTTTTGGCACTAATGTCATGGAGGCGATGCTTGTGGCTTATAGCGGTGGCAAGACGGAATTGAAGCAGGATGAATATGAACATTTACTGGAAGAGTTGGATTTTCAGCCGCGGGTAGTGAAGCTGTAGTAATCAGAATGAGCTGGCAAAAAAGAAGAGGTGAAACAAGTAGTGGCTAACAAAAATAAGAAACCTGTGGATTTTTCATTTATCATTCACCCGCTGGATCTTGAAGATATTTATCGTAAATTTAAATTTATGCGCAGTTGGCCTGATAGCCTGGTGAAGGCAGTAATACGCAGGGTTCCCCCCGTATTTGGCTCTAATATTACAGGGATCAGCTCGGCGCACAACAGCGTGGAGGGATGTTTTTACGGTGTAACGCTCACTTCGCAGCAGATGCTGGAACTACCGCCTGAGGTGACAATTAACAAAGTGATTGCAGCGGGTCGCAAGTCGGCAAAAATGGGGGCGAAGATTGTCGGCCTGGGAGCCATGACCGCTGTGGTGGGGGATGCGGGGGTTACGGTGGCCCGCAATCTGGATATAGCTGTAACTACGGGTAACAGCTATACAGTGGCCACGGCACTGCAGGGAACGGAAAAAGCTGCCGAGATGATGGAGATCGATCTGGACAGGGCAGAAGTGGCCGTGCTTGGAGCCAGTGGTTCCATTGGCAGCGCATGTGCCCGCATCCTGGCCCGTAAAGTGAACTATCTTACACTCATTGCCCGTACTCTACCCCCCTTGGAGAAGCTGGCGGAAAAGATTAAAGGTGACTGTGGCCTGGCAGTGAAGGTCTCTTCCAATATGAAGGAAGCGGTACGCAATGCTGATGTTATTGTTGCCGTATCCAGTTCTGCCGATGCCCTGATCGAGCCGGAGGATCTAAAACCGGGAGCAGTTGTCTGCGATGTGGCCCGTCCCCGTGATGTTTCAGTAAAGGTAGCGCAGAAAAGAGATGATGTGTTGGTGATTGAGGGAGGCGCAGTGGAAGTTCCAGGGGATGTTAATTTCAATTTAAACTTTGGCTTTCCGCCAAAGTTGTCCTACGCCTGCATGGCGGAAACGATGATCCTCGCTCTGGAAAAACGCTACGAAAACTTTTCGCTGGGTCGTGAGATGACGGTGGAGCAAATTGATGAGATTTCCGCCCTGGCTGTTAAACACGGATTCAAACTGGCTGGTTTTCGCAGCTTTGAACGGGCACTGACGAAAGAAATGATCGCAGCAATTAGAGAGCGGGCGCGGCTGAAGCGGGCTGCCCTGGGAATGGCTTAAGACGTTTTTTATGGGGTTTTTTAATTCAACTTAAGATTATGTTTGACTTTTTATATAAATATGTCTATAATATCTTAAAATCTAATCCACTCCTTATATTTATTTCATAAAGGGTAATAATTAATACTTCCCCCTCTAAGTGTCAGGAGCAGTGTCCTTGACACTTAATTCTTGCCTATCATTGGAACCGGCTCGCGGTCACGACGGAATATTTGGTTGAGGGAAGGCATATACTTCCGGAGATTGTAGTTATTCCGCACTGTACTTATATTATAAAAGGAGAGAGCTGGATGTCATCTAAAGAAGTAATCCTCACCCAGAGTGGCTTAAAAAAACTGGAAGAGGAACTGACATACCTTAAGTCGGTTAAAAGACGGGAAGTTGCAGCACGGATCAAAACAGCCATCTCTTTCGGCGATTTAAGTGAAAATGCCGAATATGACAACGCCAAGAACGAGCAGGCCTTTATTGAAGGAAAGATTATTACCCTGGAAAAAATGTTACGTAATGCCCGTTTGATTGAAGATAACGAGGTGAGCAAGGATATTGTTGGTGTTGGCTGCACGGTAAGACTACAGGACATGGAGGACAACGAGGTACTGGAGTTTACCATCGTCGGAACGGCAGAGTCAGACCCTGCCAACAACAGGATCTCAAATGAGTCACCCGTGGGCCAGGCGATTATCGGTAATCCCGTAGGAGCGGAAGTTGATATCAAGGTGCCGGCGGGGACAATTAAATACAAAATACTGGAAATTAAGTAGCAGGCAGAGGCAGGATTAGCCGCTGCAAACCAAAATCTAAGGACTGGTTGACTCATGGAACAGGAACATCTGGGAGAACAGTTGTTGCTGCGGCGGCACAAATTAAAGGAACTGAGAGCACAGGGCGTGGAACCGTATGGATTAAAATATTCGGTCAGCCACTGTGCCCGGGAAGTGCAGGAAGGCTTTGATCTCATCGAGGGGCAGGTCGTTCGTTTAGCCGGTCGTATAATGACCCGTCGCGGACATGGCAAGGCCTGCTTTGCACATATCCAGGACGGTAGCGGTCAGGTGCAGATTTATATGCGCCTGGACAATGTGGGTGATGCCCAGTACACTCTTTTTCAGAATCTGGATATTGGCGATATAATGGGCTGTAGTGGGACTGTCTTTAAAACAAGGACCGGCGAGGTTACTGTTAATGTTGATGCTTTCACACTTCTTGCCAAGGCACTGCGCCCTTTGCCGGAGAAATGGCACGGGTTAAAGGATGTAGAGACGCGCTACCGCCGACGCTACGCTGACCTGCTGGCGAACCCGGATGTGCGTCGTGTTTTCATTTTACGCAGTAAAATAATTCAGGCTATGCGCGAATTTTTAACGGGAAGGGACTTCCTCGAAGTGGAAACCCCGGTGATGCATACGGTGACCGGCGGGGCAACAGCCCGCCCTTTTGTGACACACCACAATGCCCTGGATTTGGACCTTTACCTGCGCATTGCCACAGAATTGCACTTGAAACGGCTTATCGTCGGAGGCATGGAGCGGGTTTTTGAGCTTGGCCGTATTTTCCGCAATGAAGGAATATCCACAAATCACAACCCCGAATTTACTTCCGTTGAGATTTATCAGGCCAATGCTGATTATGAAGATATGATGGAACTAATGGAGAAGATGGTGCTGGGTATCGCCGAACAGGTACTGGGCAGCAGTAAGGTTACATATCAGGAGCGGGAGCTGGATTTTTCCCTGCCCTGGCCCCGTAAAAAACTTATCGACCTGGTAAATGAGATCACGGGTGTCAATTTTCGGGAGATTGCCGGCGATGCAGCTGCGCGGGATATTGCTATGGCGCGGGGACTGGAGCCAGAAAAAGAGGCTACGTGGGGCGAAATCCTATTCCGCTTTTTTGAGGAGTTCTGCGAGGATAAGCTCTGGGGTCCCGTATTTGTCCAGGATTATCCCGTGGATGTATCTCCATTGGCGCGGCGCTGTGACCATGCCCCGGCGTTTACTTACCGTTTTGAATGTTTTATGGCCGGCAAAGAGATTGCCAATGCATTTACGGAACTGACTGATCCGCTGGATCAGCGGGAACGCTTTTTGCAGCAGGTGCAAAAACGTGCCGGCGGCGATGAGGAAGCACATATGATGGATGAGGACTTTCTCAGTGCCCTGGAATACGGTATGCCGCCCACCGGAGGACTGGGTATCGGTATCGACAGGCTTGTTATGATTTTAACCGGGTCCACATCAATCCGTGATGTCATTCTTTTTCCGACGATGCGGCCAAAGGAGTTTGAGCAGGAATAAGCTTGAGTGGTGAGGTTGCAGGTGCAGGGAAGGCCTAAGGAAAATAAGGAAGACGCAAATAAACAGTCGGGGATAACTGTAAATACTAACCTTATAAAAAGGCTGTTCCCTGCTTTACGCAGGAGATTTACACCCCGACTGTACTCATAATATAACCGCTCAGTGTCGGCTTTATACATCATTATTTCGTTTTTTTTTTTTTTTTTTTTAGAAGAAAAGGCATTTATCCGTTGGCTCATTTATATTTTGTGGAAAAAGCGCTGCAAGAACTTAGTGAAGAGACTATCCTGGGCAGTATATTCCCTGACATTGCTTTTTTCAGTGGCTTTGAATGGCACTATAGCCATTCTCTCGGTTATGACTTGTGGCATGATTTTTACAGGAGCGACGCGGGAATGATTCATTTTTGCCGCGGTGTGATCAGTCATGGTATTGCGCCACAGGGTCTGGATTATTACAGTGATGAGCAGTACCTGGATTATGAAAAGGGCTACTGTTATGAAAAGGCCCGTCCGCTGATTGACGGTGTTGTGGAAGCATGCAATATATCTATCGGAGATGGTTGGTGGAAAGCACATAATTTTATCGAAATGGGTGTGGAGTTGTTTGTTTTTGAAAAGCGGCCTGAGCTTTTGCTTTACCTGCAGGAAGCTCTCTCCCGCGCCACCCTGATCCGGGAAATCTGTGGTAAAATAGCCCCATCCCTAGGCAAAGACCGTCATTTGCTGGAAAGGGGCTATCTTTATTTTAAAGATTTTATCGAGCGTGGCCCTATGGATGCCAAGTCTTTAGCTCTGCGCTATCAGGACCACATCTTTCTGCGCCACTCCATTGACTCTGTAAATTTAATACAGTGTGAAGATATTATTGAGCGGGGAAAGGAAATTGTCATCTCCGATATCGAAATCTTCTTTAATGACGTGCGTTTGCTCATGGTGCCGATCTGGCATCAAAGCGGGATCCGAGACTATGACTAAGTAATAGTCATCTATTTTGCCGCCTGGAACTCGAATTTTTCTGCACTGCAGACCGGACATACCCATTCTGCAGGCAGCTTTTCATAAGATGTGCCCGCAGTAACATTATTTTCCGGGTCGCCGACTGCCGGATCGTAGGTATAATCACAAAGTTCACATACATACTTGTCCATTGAAAAAACCTCCTTCTCATTCTTCCCGCAATACTTTTTGTAATGATTTATACTGCGTCTTTTATTTTGACTCCTGCATTCTGACTCCTGAGCAGACCACCATGCAACCCCCTGAGGCTCTGGCACCATCAGACAACGAAAATGGCTGGAATGTTCCGATTTTCCCGGTTTTATCTTTTCCTATCCAACTGTCCAACTTTCCAACTTATTTTTGCATTTTCAGGGTAGTACAAAAACAGGTTCCAACAGACCTTTATCAGCTTCTCCCCCGAATTTGTTTTCTCAAAGTGTCTGGATCCTACTTTCACGGGCAACCTGCGCGCGGTAATCTCAGCCTTGCCGCTTGATGCCCCTTTCTTTCAGAAACCAGACCTTGCAACAGTCCTCACCAACCCAACTTTCCCCTCGAGCCTTCCAGCGTGCTTCCACGCTATATCCCAGTGCTCGTAGCTTTCACTTGGATTCGGACAACTGCTCTGAAAAAACAATCGGTTTCAGGATCAACCTTGGGACCTCTCGGAACCTGCTTACTTGTATTATATGCAGGGGGGATGGGTTTTGTCAAGATGTTGCTTAAATATTTTAAAAATATTGATTAATCCAGCCCATTATCAGTGCCCATTGTGTTATAATTCCTTTTAGGGGTAAAATGGAGAAATAAGCCTGTTCCGGGAGGTCAGTAATGGCTGTAATTACCATTTCCCGCCATTTTGGCAGCGGGGGAGAATTTGTAGCACAACTGGTAGCAGATAAATTGGGGTACCTGCTGGTTAATAAGGCAATGATTGCTGATAATATACGCTATTTTGGTATTTATGACCCGGAGATAGCTTACTTCGACGAAAAGAATATTAAATTCCAGGATAGAGCAAAGGATCAGGAGATGGAGCAGCGTCGTCGATATTACCTGGAGGGGTTACATGATTTTTTCTACGACATGGCGATTAGAGAGAATCTGGTGATTTTGGGGAGGGGAGGGCAGATTCTCTTTCGGGATTTCCCACCGTCTTTGCATGTGAAGGTTATTGCTCCCCTTGAGAGCAGAATGGAACGGGTTTGCAGACTATATCACCTGGACGAAGCGGCTGCGGCACGCCTAATCGCAGAGCAGGATCGGGATCGGGAATCCTACCTGCGCCAGGTTTTTAGCTGTGATTGGCTTGATCCCGAGCTTTACCACTTAATGATCAATACGGGGGTTACGGGCCTGGAAGAGGCCGCCGCGCTTATTGTTACAGCTGTTCAGTTGAAGGAAAGCGCGGGGGAGATCCCCATTCAGGAACTGGAGGAGCGTTTGCTGGAGCAGCAGGACATATCTATTAAAAATGGCTTGCATGCAGACACCATTCATGATGCCAGTGGTGCAGCACCGCATTTCGCCCATCCCAGTGAGGCAGAATTTGCCCGTATGCTGGATTTCTACCGGATAAAATGGCTCTACGAGCCGAAAACGTTTCCCCTGGAGTGGGACAGTGAGGGGACTGTGACGGAGGCCTTCTCCCCGGATTTTTATCTGCCTGAGCAGGATCTCTACCTGGAGTTGACCACCCAAAAACAGAAATTAGTGTGGAAGAAAAATAAAAAAATGCGCCGGTTGAAAGAAATTTACCCGGACATAAAAATAAAAATTATCTATGGGCGTGACTACCGGGGGTTGTTGAAGAAATACGGGATTGAAGAGACAGGGGAGTGAGGGACAGAAGATGAAGCAAGAAACAGAACATCACCTGGAAATCCTGCTCACCCGTGAACAAATCCAAGCCAGAGTGGCCCAATTGGGTGAGGAGATAACACGGGATTATGACGGTGCGGGAGAACTGGTGCTGGCAGCGGTGTTACGGGGCAGTGTTTACTTTGCCGTGGATTTGAGCCGGCAACTTAACCTTCCCTTTATTCTTGACTTTATCGGTATATCCAGTTACGGTAGGATATCTGCTCCCGAGGGAATTGTGCGAATTACCAAAGATCTGGAGAGCAATATAGCCCATAAGAATGTCCTGCTTTTGGAAGATATTTTGGATACAGGACTGACACTGAACTATTTAATTCGCAATCTGAAAACACGAAATCCTTCCAGTTTACGCGTTTGTACCTTTCTCGATATGCCGGCGCGACGTATTGTTGATATTCCCATGGATTACTGTGGCTTTAAACTGCCCGATCTTTTTGTGGTAGGCTACGGACTGGACTACAATGAACGCTACCGCAACCTCGAGGTGGTGGCAGAGCTGCAAGAAACAAGAGGTAAGAAACAGGAAGCAGGAGGAGGCAAGAGACAGGAGGATGGGGATGCCTGATTTTAATGTGCAAGGGTCGGGCAGCTGGGGTTGCGCCCCTATTTAAAAAAATCAGAGGCCGGTGATCTGAATAATCACCGGCCTCTGACCGGACCTCTGTACATGAGGTGCAGGCTCCAACAGACGTTTCCAAAATCCCTGCTCTTCTACCGGGCTGACCCTCTCTAAACCCTGCGGTCCTGTTCGCACAAACTGCTTCGCGCTCACTTGAGGTAGTCATTTGCCCCTGCAGAAGAACCAGCCCCGGTCCTGCCGTCTTTCCCGTTCATGGAACATGGCTGCCCCACTACTTTTCAGAGTTACGGCGTTTCCTTTATACGGCTGTGCCCCGATCCACCCTGCATACAACCCGAACCCTTCTTTTTCGGTAGTCGGCCTGCGCCATTAGCGTTTGCCGCTAACCTGTCAGAAAATCGGACTTGTAGCTGACTTGAATCGGCAGGATTTCTTCCTGCCTCTCGGAACCTGCAAATAGATTATCTCACCATTAAAGATATTTGTCAAGACTTAATATTCAAAAAATTAAGCTATTTGTAATAAAATTTTCGAAGCTTTATGCAAAGACCATATTGTCGGGGGAGCGGGAAGCGATTATAATGGGGGTGACGGGGCATGGTAATGATTACATCACCATAACGGCCAAGTGAGGGAACCAGGAAATGTATTTTAGAAATCATTGAGGAGGTTAAACCCTTGTCATCCCTTTTCCCGGATAAAGAGGAGATATATCTCTTCCATGAAGGCAGTTTTTATCACAGTTACAGCATGTTGGGGGCTCACCTGCGGCAAGAGGATGGTGTATGGGGTGTATCCTTTTGTGTTTGGGCGCCAAATGCCCGGAATGTACGGGTAGCCGGCGATTTCAACGATTGGCAGGGCGAACGTAACCCGCTCACGCGCATAAGTAATGGAGGCCTATGGTGGGCCTTTGTTCCCGGGGCGGCAGAGGGGCAGTGTTACAAATACGAAGTTTTTACCGCTGTGGGGGAGTTGCTGATGAAAGCGGATCCCTATGCTTTTGCCGCTGAACGACGGCCTGCTTCTGCTTCACGCATTTGCTCCCTTAACGGTTATGTTTGGCAGGATGGAGTGTGGTTAAATCAGCGGGGAGAGACCCCTCCTTACCGTCGCCCGCTGCTTATCTATGAAGTTCATCCCGGTTCGTGGAAACGCAGCGGCGGGGGAGAGTTTTTAACATACCGTGAACTGGCGGTTGAGCTGGTGGATTATGCCGTGGACATGGGTTATACGCATATCGAGCTCTTGCCCCTAAGCGAGCATCCTTATGATGCATCCTGGGGATACCAGGCTACAGGTTACTATGCCGTGACCAGTCGTTACGGTATCCCGCAGGACTTCATGTTTTTTGTGGATTCTTGCCATCAAAAGGGGTTGGGCGTAGTCCTGGACTGGGTGCCGGGCCATTTCTGCAAGGATGCACATGGGCTCGCTTCCTTTGACGGAACTCCTCTCTTTGAATATGAAGAACTAGAGCGGCGTGAGAGCGCCGAATGGGACACCCTCTCATTTGATCTGGGACGTCCCGAGGTGAAGAGTTTTCTTATCTCCAACGCCCTCTTTTGGATGGATATTTATCACATTGACGGCTTGCGCGTTGATGCCGTGGCCAGTATTATTTACCGTGACTATGGCCGTGAGGCGGGACAGTGGACGCCCAATCGCTACGGTGGGAGGGAAAACCTGGAGGGGATTGAATTTTTGCGCCAGCTTAATGAGCAGGTTTTCCACTACCATCCCGCTGCACTGATGCTCGCCGAGGAGTCAACCCAGTGGCCGTTGGTAAGTGCGCCCGTTTACTGCGGCGGGTTGGGGTTTAATTTCAAGTGGAATATGGGCTGGATGAACGATATTTTGCACTATATGAAGATGGATCCGGTGCACCGCAAGTGGAATCACAATCAATTAACCTTTTCCCTCTGGTACGCCTTTTCGGAGAACTTTATTCTGCCCCTTTCCCACGATGAGGTGGTTCACGGTAAAAAGTCCCTGTTAGATAAGATGCCGGGGGATTACTGGCAGAAATTTGCCAACCTGCGGCTGCTTTACGGCTATATGATTGCCCATCCCGGAAAAAAG
The DNA here is from genome assembly GCA_007122565.1 of Syntrophomonadaceae bacterium. Lineage (GTDB taxonomy): Bacteria > Bacillota > Dethiobacteria > DTU022 > UBA8154 > UBA8154. Next base: position 16,922 of record SKTJ01000301.1, read on the forward strand.
CTTCAGTTTATGGGGGGGGAGTGGGGTCAGTTTGGGGAGTGGACTGAAGAAAACAGCCTCGACTGGCACCTTCTTTCCTTTGAAATGCATGGTAAAACACATGGCTACGTGAAGGATTTGAACCATTTTTACCGCAGTGAGTCCAGTCTCTGGGAGATGGATCATGAACCGCAGGGCTTTCAGTGGATTGACGCGCACGATTACAGCCAGAGTGTGCTCACCTTCATCCGCAGGACAGGTGACGGCCTGTTCATAGTGGTTGCATGCAACTTCACACCGGAGGTGCGGGATCATTACCGTATTGGTGTCCCCGGCGCCGGCCCGTATCGGGAAGTGTTTAACAGCGACCGGGTGGAGTACGGGGGATCGGGGCAGGTGAATAATGGAGTATTGGAGGGAGAGACGCAGGGGTGGCATAATCAGCCCTGCAGCCTGCAAATCAAACTGCCTCCCCTCGCGGTTATTTTCCTTAAACCGCAGTAAAGAATCAGATATATCCATTTAATGGGTATTGTTTGTTACATATAAAAATACGCACTTTACAAGCTATAATATAGAAATTGTGAATATTTACCTCTCCTATTATAATAGTAATCTAAACAGACAAGATTAGGGGAGAATACTTCACGGACAAGCTATGCTTACCAAAGCGCCTGTAGCGGTTGCCCGGTGGGATGTATCCATAGCGTCCACGGTTTTGGAGCAAAAATGATTAAACATTTATTTGTCTGCTCAGTCATAAAGTGAACCGGGTTACTGGATACCTGTGCGCAGGCCGCAGTCTCAAATAAGATTATAATGTTGCCTTTGCCGACCCGGCCACATTTTAAACTCGCTGCGCTAAGACAAGTAAAATGTGGAAACCCCGGTCCGGCAAAGCCTTTTGATCGAGCCTGAACGGTTACTTACAGGCAGTCCTGCAACCCTGGATGGAGTTTGGTTTCTTGCAGGTTAGTTACATTTATTTTTAATAAATGCAGTTCTTTTTGAAGGAGGGAGAAGCGGTGGCTATAGTTCATAAGGAATGTGTGGCCATGCTCCTTGCCGGGGGCAAGGGAAGCAGGCTTGGAGATCTGACCAGGGAGTTGGCCAAGCCGGCGGTCTCCTTCGGCGGGAAGTACCGCATTATCGACTTTACCCTGAGCAATTGCACCAACTCAGGTATTTATCCAGTTGGGGTGCTGACCCAGTATCAACCCCTCATTCTTAACACCCATATCGGCATCGGTGCTCCTTGGGACTTGGATCGCAAGGATGGGGGCGTTTCCATCCTGCCGCCGTTTGTACGGACCAGGGGAGGAAAGTGGTACCGCGGGACGGCTGATGCTATCTACCAGAATTTATTTTTCATTGAGCAGCACAACCCCCGCTATGTGCTTGTTCTCTCCGGTGATCATATCTATAAAATGGACTATTCCCTGCTGATCCGTTACCACGAAGAGCAGGAAGCGGATGTAACCATTGCTGTCGTCCCGGTACCGTGGGAAGAGGCTAGCCGTTTTGGGGTGATGGAGGTGGCTGAAGATAAGCGCATCGTGGACTTTACGGAGAAACCGGAGCAACCCCGGAGCAATCTTGCTTCCATGGGTGTCTACCTTTTTAACTGGGATTTGCTCAAACAATTCCTGGAAATGGACCAGCGTGATCCTGTATCCAGCAATGATTTCGGCAAGAATGTAATCCCTCTTATGCTGGAGCGGGGGTGTCGCATGTTTGCCTATCCCTTTCACGGTTACTGGAAAGATGTGGGAACTGTGGCATCACTCTGGGAGGCAAATATGGAACTGCTGGCCGAAGATTCCAAACTGAACATTTACGATCACGACTGGCGCATCTATACAGTCAACCCCAGTCAGCCGCCCCATTATCTGGCTCCTTCTGCCTGCGTGGAACATTCCCTGGTCAGTGAAGGTTGTTTTGTAGAGGGTACGGTGCGCCGCTGTGTAATCTCCACGGGGGTGCACGTGGGTGCGGGCTCTGTGTTGGAGGATTCCGTAATTATGCCATATGTGCATCTGGGAAAAAATGTCCGGATCAAAAGGGCGATCATTGATGAGCATACGATCATTAAGGATGGTTGTCGTATTTTTAGCAAAGACGGCGGGGACGGGGCGGAGATTATTCTGGTGGAAGAGCACGTGGTTATTGGGAAAAATTCCGAGATCAGCCGCCAGGGGGGATAGGAAAATGAACAATGTAATGGGAGTAATCAACGTTAACGGTAAAGGTGATCTGATGGAAGCGCTGACCCAGCAGCGTTGTATCGCTTCTGTTCCTTTTGGGGGCAAGTATCGCCTAATCGATTTTATACTTTCCAGTATGGCCAACTCGGGGCTGCAAAACGTCGCTGTCTTCACCCGGGAAAAATACCGTACCCTGATGGATCATCTCGGGTCCGGCAAGGATTGGGACTTGAACCGCAAGAAAGACGGACTGATCATTATGCCGCCCCACTTCTGCGATGATCGCTTACTAAGGGGAGACCTGAGTAATTTTTATGCACACCGGGATTTTTTTGATCGTAGCAAACAAGAAACTGTGATCGTGGCAGCCGGCAACATCATCTGTAACGTCAACTTTCAAAATGCGGTGCGTTTTCATCGTGATCAAAAAGCTGACATCACTGTTTTCTACGCTGTGGCGGAAACAGGAAGGGGTGGCCGGCCCCGGCGTTGCCTTGCATTGGCTGCAAACGGCAGAGTGCAGGCCGTGACAGAGGGAGAAGAAAAAAGCGCCGGTGGTAAAGTGTTGTTGAATATTTTTATTCTCCCCAAGTCTTTACTCATTATTTTAGGACAGGAAGCAGCAGCGGCAGGGCGTGGTGAACTCCTGGCCGAGCGGGTAATCGCCGACTTACACCGTCTCAAAGTTTTTGCTTATCCCCTGCCGGGCTATTTTGCAGTTATTGATGATATAAGCCTTTATTACCGGCACAGCATGGAACTGTTGCGACGGCAGACCTGGGAGTCACTTTTTTTCCAGCCCGGCCTCATACACACCAAAGTGAAGGACGAGCCCCCGACCCGCTATCTGGTTGGGTCCAGCATTAACAACTCCCTGATCGCAAACGGGTGTACTATTGCGGGGTCGGTGGAGAACAGCATACTCTTCAGGGGCGTTCAGGTGCAGCGGGGAGCAAAAATTAAAGACAGTATCATCATGAAGAGCGCAATCGGTGCAGAAGCATGGCTGGAAAGGGTCATTTTGGATAAGGATGTGCGGGTTAGTGCGGGGAGAAAGGTAACGGGGGAAAGGGGTATCCCCCTCGTAGTATCAAAGGGGAAAAATTTATGAGCGGAGGCTGATGGTCGAAATGAAAATCCTTTTTATTGCCGCGGAGGCTGTTCCCTTTGTGAAGACGGGGGGGCTGGCCGATGTGATTGGCTCCCTGCCGGGGGAATTGCGCAAACTTGGTATTGATGCCCGTGTGATTATTCCCAATTACGGTCAAATCCCCTCTGCGTTACGGAAACAGATGGTTTCCCTGAAAAAAGTTACGGTAAATTTGGGTTGGCGCTACCAATATTGTGAGTTGTCCAAGTTAGAGCATAACGGGGTTCCATTTTATTTTGTTGGCAATGATTATTATTATAATCGGGATAGTCTATATGGCTTCAGCGATGATGCGGAGCGTTTTGCATTTTTTTCCCGGGCTGTGCTAGAGTCCCTTCCCTCTCTGGATTTTGTCCCCCAGATACTGCACTGTCATGACTGGCATACGGGGCCAGTCAGTGTATACTTGCATGCTCATTACGGGGAAGATTCTTATTATCAAGAGATGCTTACCCTTTTTACTGTGCATAATCTCTTTTACCAGGGACTTTTCCCCCGTGAAGTGCTTGAGGACATAATGGAGCTTGGTAATGCATACTTTTCTCCTGATAAACTGGAGTTCTACGGCAAGGTCAGCTATCTGAAAGGGGGACTGATCTTCTCCGATTATATTACAACAGTTTCCCCCACATATGCTCTGGAAATTCAGACTGCCTATTATGGAGAAGGCCTGGAAGGGGTATTGCAGCAGCGCAACAGGCAACTGAGCGGCATTATCAACGGGATTGATTGCCAATCCTTTAATCCGGCGACCGACCCCCATATTTTTGTGAACTACCGTAATGCCCTGAGCAAGAAACAGCAAAATAAATTACAGCTGCAGGAGCAACTGGGCCTGCCCCGGAATCCGGATGTTCCCCTTATTGCTTTTATCAATCGCCTGGTGGAGCAAAAAGGGGTGGATCTGATTATTCACGTACTGGAAGAAGAAATGATGTCGCTGGATCTGCAACTTGTTTTCCTGGGCACAGGAGAGCAACGCTACGAAAGCATACTGGGGGAAATTGCTGCTCGCTTCCCGCAGCAGCTTTCTGTTAATACCTACTTTGACGAATCCCTGGCCCGCCGTATCTATGCCGGGTCTGACTTCTTTCTCCTGCCTGCCCTTTTCGAGCCCTGCGGTATCGGTCAACTAATCGCCCTGCGATACGGGACCATCCCCGTAGTGCGGAAAACGGGCGGCCTCAAAGATACAGTATTCCCATATGATGAAACGACAGGAGAAGGTAACGGTTTTACCTTTACCAATTATAATGCACATGATATGCTCTTTACGCTTAAAATGGCGCTGGATCTTTATGAAAACAAAAAAGCCTGGGGAATGCTGGTAAAAAATGCGCTCCGGGAAAATCACGGCTGGGATGTTCCGGCCCGGGAGTATGAAGCGTTATACAGGCGTTTGGTCAATCAACAGGGGGTGTAAGGGTCATTGTTCAGCAACAAGGAGAGTTTTAAAAAAGCTTTTATGGAAAAAGTGGAGATTATGCACGGTGTCAGCCTTGAAGATGCGTCTGAAGCTGAGAAATACTTTACACTTGGAGCGATGGTGCGGGAACATTTAATCCGTAATTGGATTAGCACTAACATGCGCTACAAGGAGATGGAATCACGGGAAGTTTATTATTTTTCCATCGAGTTTCTGCTGGGCCGCTTGCTGGACAATAATCTACTTAACCTGGGGTTGCAGGAGATTTGCGAGCAGGGGTTAAAGGACCTGGGGGTGGACCTGGCTGTCCTGGAGGAACAGGAACCTGATGCAGGCCTGGGTAACGGGGGGTTAGGCAGGTTGGCAGCATGTTTCCTCGATTCCATGGCTTCGCTATGTCTGCCCGGTCACGGCTGCGGGATCCGTTACAAATACGGTCTCTTTGAGCAGAAGGTTCTGGATGGCTACCAGGTGGAACTGCCCGAGTACTGGTTGAAAGAAGGAAATGTCTGGGAAATCCGCAAGTCCGATAAGGCGGTGGAGGTGCGTTTTGGCGGCCATGTGCGGACTGAGCAATCGGGAGGACGGCTCCATTTCCATCACGAAAATTATGAAGCAGTGTTGGCTGTTCCCTATGATATTCCCATCACCGGCTACCGCAATGATACGGTAAACACGCTGCGCCTTTGGAACGCAGAACCGGCTCTGGAATGTTTTGACGCCCTTTCTCTCGGTTACAACAACCAGAAAAGTATTATGGAGTATAAGTATGCCACCGAATCCATTTCCCAGTTCCTCTACCCCGACGACTCCGAATATGAAGGGCGAATGCTCCGCCTCAAACAGGAATATTTTTTCGTTTCTGCAGGATTGCAGAGTATCATTCGCCGTCTTAAGAAAAAAGGATGGTCCCTTTATGATCTGCCCCGCAAGATTGCTGTTCATGTAAACGATACCCACCCGGCTCTGGCTGTTGCGGAACTGATGCGTCTTTTAATGGACGAAGAGGGACTGGGCTGGGATGAGGCTTTTGACCTCACAAGCCGCACCATTTCCTATACCAATCATACCACTATGGTGGAGGCGCTGGAAACCTGGTCTGTGGCTCTTTTTCGTTCATTATTGCCGCGCATCTACATGATAGTCCAAGAGCTAAATGAACGGTTCTGCGAGGCTCTCTGGGAAAAATATCCAGGTGAGTGGGAACGTATCGGTAAAATGGCTATTATCGCCGACGAGCGGGTGAAGATGGCCCACCTGCTCATAGCCGGCAGCTACAGTGTGAACGGGGTGGCTAAGGTGCATACGGAGATACTGAAACAGCGGGAGATGAAGCCGTTTTATGAGGCGTTCCCCCAAAAGTTCAATAATAAGACCAACGGTATTACACACCGCCGCTGGTTGTTACGTGCCAACCCTGCCCTGGCAAAGCTGATCACTGAAACCATCGGTCCGGCCTGGATCCACAAGCCCGGTGAGTTGTATGGTCTGCGGGCATACGCCGGGGATGCAGCTTTCCAGGAGCAGATCGAAAAGATCAAAACAGCGAACAAACGGGAGCTGGCCCGGAAAATTTGGATAAGTAGTCAGATCAAGGTGGATGATTCATTTATTTTCGATGTCCAGGCAAAGCGGATCCACGCCTACAAGCGGCAGATTTTAAATGTGTTGCACATCATGGATTTATACAACCGGTTGCGTGACGATTCCAGCCTGGATATTCATCCCCGTATCTTTATTTTCAGCGGTAAGGCTGCTCCCGGTTATCACCTGGCCAAGCGGACGATCAAGCTGATTTCCTCCGTGGCAGCCCTGATCAACGGGGATCCACATGTAAATGAAAAATTAAAAGTAGTTTTTCTAGAGGATTATCGGGTCTCTCTGGCAGAGAAAATAATTCCTGCTACTGATGTAAGTGAGCAGATCTCCACTGCCAGCAAGGAGGCATCGGGCACCGGTAACATGAAATTCATGATGAACGGGGCTGTTACTCTGGGAACGCTGGACGGAGCTAATATTGAAATGCATGACGAGGTTGGCAGTGATAACATGTTTATTTTCGGACTGACGTCCAGCGAGGTGATGGGTTACAACAGCAGCTGTAGCTATAAATCCGGCAAACTTTACAACAACGAGCCGCGCATTAGGCGGATACTGGACCAGTTGATCAACGGTTTTCTTTTCGGCGGTGCCCAGGAATTCAGTACTATATTTGATGCTCTGTTGCACCATAATGATGAATTCTTTGTCCTGAAAGACTTTCTCTCCTATGCCGCAGCGCATGAAGCGGTGGAACAGGCCTACCGTGACCGCAGGCGGTGGCTGGAGATGTGTATTGTCAATATCGCCTGTTCCGGCAAGTTTTCCAGTGATCGTACCATTTCCGAATACGCCACCCATATCTGGAAAACCAGCCCTGTCAAGAAGCAAGAAGCAGGAAACAAGAAGCAAGAAAATGCGAAGACGAAACCACAGTCATAGGAGCGGGTGCAGGGAGCCCTGCCTTACATCTATATTAGTATTTTACAAGGATGTGAACTTGTTTGTTGAAAAACCTTCTGTTTCACGATTCTCATAATCCTGTTTACCGCTGGCCGTTTGGTGCTGTGCCCTGCGGTACCGAAGTGTCTGTCTCCCTTAGGGTGGGGAACGGTTACGATATTAAGCAGGTTAGTTTACGCCTGTGGCGGGAAAAGGAGGCGGCGGAGGAAATCCTGACGCTGCATCCCCTCAAAGAGCAGGCAGTGCAGGTGAATTTGGCGCAGGGTTTGCAGGAGGGTATATTCTACGGCACCGTGCTGCGAACCCCGGAGCAGCCCGGTCTGCTCTGGTATTATTTTATCGTCCGTACCGGGGAAAAGGAATATTACTATGGCAGCAGCGAAGGTGGCGGCGTCGGGATGGTGCGGGAAAGCATCCCCCCCTCCTACCAGATAACTGTTTACTGCAAGGATCTGTCTGTCCCCCCGTGGTTCAGAGAGGGAGTGCTTTATCAGATCTTCGTGGATCGTTTTTATAACGGTAACCATGGCAGAAAGGTCTCAAACCCAAAATACAACAGCTTGCTGCACGCCCGCTGGGACAATACCCCTTACTACATCCGCGACCCGGCTGACGGCAGGGTAGTACGCTGGGATTTTTTCGGCGGCAATCTCTCCGGGGTTAGAAAGAAACTACCTTACCTGAAGCATCTGGGGATTCGGACCATCTACTTCAATCCTGTCTTTGTCGCGCCCAGTAACCACAAGTATGATACGGCCGATTATCACAACATTGATCCCATGTTTGGCGATAACACCTCCTTTCAAGAATTATGTAACGAGGCGGCGGAAATGGGGATCAGTATAATCCTGGACGGCGTCTTCAGCCATACGGGAAGTGACAGTATATATTTTAACAAAGATGGGAACTATAACTCACCGGGCGCCTATCAGTCAAAAAGTTCTCCTTATTACGCTTGGTATCGCTTCCGCAGTTATCCGGAAGATTACGAGTGCTGGTGGGGGATCGATACTCTCCCTAACGTAAATGAACTGGAGCCTTCCTACCGGGAATTTATCATCTCCGGGGAGAACAGTGTGTTGCGGCATTGGCACAGGATGGGGGTGAAAGGATGGCGCCTTGATGTTGTGGACGAACTCCCCGGGGAATTCTTGCAGGAACTGCAGCGGGAGCTAAAAGAACTCGATCCCCAGGCTGTTCTAGTGGGAGAGGTATGGGAAGATGCCTCCAACAAACGGAGTTATGAAGAGAGAAGGGATTACCTTTTGGGAGATGAATTGGACAGCGTAACCAATTATCCATTGCGCCGCCTTATGCTGGACTTTATAATTGGAAACAAGGATGGGCAAAAGCTGCAGCAGGCTGTAATGAACCTCTACGAAAACTACCCCCTCCAGCACTTTCATGCCGCAGTAAATATGACCGGCAGTCATGATGTGCCCCGCCTTTTGACAGAGCTTGCGGCCAATCTACCTGAACATTTACCCCCGGAAGAACAGGCGGAAATTAAGCTCGCCCGTTTACAGTTGTTCATCCTCTGGCAGATGACCTTTCCCGGGGTACCCTGTGTCTATTACGGAGACGAGGCGGGGATGGAGGGAGGCAAAGATCCTGAAAATCGTGGGGCTTTTCCCTGGGGGCAGGAGAACAAAAAGATCTGTGAAACTTTTCGTACGCTGATCGCGCTGCGCAATCATTACGATGTGCTGCGCAGCGGGGCATGGGAACCACTTCATGCTGCGGGAAGCGCTTATGCTTACCTGCGGGTTATTGAAGACGGGTTGGATCCGTTTGGACAGGAAATGCAAAATAACGTTGCAGTTGTTCTGCTCAACCGTGACCGGGAGCAGGAGGCCGTTTTTGA
>SKTJ01000198.1 GCA_007122565.1 Syntrophomonadaceae bacterium
GTCTTGCATACCTGGGCATGGTCATCACCTTTTGGTTTATATTAACATTATACATTAAAATGAAAATGCGACAAAGAGAACCGTCCCCTGTCGCACTGTCGCGCGGGCTATTTACCGTTGGTGGTTTTTGCACTATAATATCTATATAGGCGCAATAGAAAGAGGTATTTATGACAGAGAAACCGCCAATTACAGTTGATGTTTTACTGCCGGGAGGGAAAGTGACGACTGTTGCCGGAGGGCGCAGTCTGCTTGAGATCAGTGAGGGAATCAGCGGCTTTTACACTTCCTCTATCGTCGCCGCATTAGTGGATAATAAACTTACTGAGCTGGGTTCGGTTATAGAAAAGCCGGCAATAATACAATTTCTTGACCTGACTACCACGGAAGGAGCCCGTATTTATCGCCGCAGTCTGACTATTCTTCTCATTCAAGCAGTCTATGATCTTTTTCCTGAAGCAGTGGTAAAAGTTGAGCATTCCCTGGGAAAGGGTCTCTATTGTGAAATCCATAAGACGCCCGAGTTAAGTGCGGCAGACGTGGCTGGTGTAGAGAAAAGAATGTGGCAGTTGGTAAACAGGGACCTGCCCATTAAAAAAAGGCGGGCCACACTCCATGAGGCGGAGCAAGTTTTCAGCCGCCAGGGGTTTGATGATAAGGTGTATTTACTTAAATACTGGGTAAAAGATTATCTTAGCCTTTACTCCATAGGCAATCTGGAAGATACCTTATACGGCTATCATGTTCCCCGTACCGGATTGCTGCAGAAATTCGCACTGGAATTCTACCGGCCAGGTGTTGTGCTGCGTTTTCCTGATGAGAAGGATCCTTTTACTATCCCTCCATTAATTAAACAGGCAAAACTATTCGAGATTTTTCGTGAATCGGAAAAGTGGGGGACTATCCTGGGTTTCGATACGGTGGGAGCCATGAACAGTCTTATTGAGAAAGGGCAAATTCCCGAGGTGATGCGTGTAGCCGAGGCATTACATGAAAAAAAGATTGCCCAGATTGCCGATATGATCACCGAACGGAAAGAAGAGATTTGTGTAATTCTGATCGCCGGACCGTCTTCATCCGGCAAGACAACCTTTGCCCAGCGCCTGCGTATACAGCTGTTGGTCAATGGTATGCGCCCTTACCCCATCTCCATCGACGATTATTTTGTGGACCGGGAGCATACGCCCCTTGATGAGTCAAACAATCCTGACTTCGAACACATTGAAGCTATTGACATCCCCCTTTTTAACGAGCATCTTCTGCACCTAATCGGCGGCGAAGAAGTAGAGATCCCCACCTTTAATTTCGCTAACGGAGTGCGGGAATACCACGGCAGATCGATCAAGTTGGAAGAAAATCAGCCTCTGATCATTGAGGGTATACACGGCTTAAACGAACAACTGACCCGCTCTATCCCCCGTCGCAGAAAGTTTAAAATTTATATATCGGCTTTGACAGCCCTCAACATCGACAGGCACACTAGGATACACACCACGGACACGCGCCTGCTACGGCGCATCGTGCGTGATGCGCAGTTCCGCGGCACAGGCGCCCTGGAAACTATCAGGAGATGGCCATCAGTGAGGCGGGGTGAGGAGAGGAATATCTTTCATATGCAGGAAGAAGCGGATATCATGTTCAACTCTTCACTTGTCTACGAGCTGGCAGTAATCAAAGAAATTGCAGAATTCCTGCTGCATAAAATTGACCAGCCTGAACCGGAATATGTTGATGCCAAGCGACTGCTGGCCTTTCTATCTTCCTTTATGCCGCTGGCACCAGACAATGTGCCGTCCAACTCCATACTGCGTGAATTCATCGGTGAGTCCTGTTTCTTTGTAGAATAAAATAACGTATGCAGGATTACTCTGATTTATATCTAATTAAAACCCTATAAACTGAAAGGGTTTTTTTATGGTTGATAAAGCCTGGCTGAAGAATATTTATTTGGAATATCAAAACCTGGTCTACAGTGTGGCCGTCTCTATTATTAGGGATGGGCAGCTTGCTGAAGATATCATGCAGGAAGTTTTTGTTACCCTTTATTTCAAGTATGATACGATCCGGGACCAGAGTAAAATAAAACCATGGTTAATTAGAATTACTGTAAACCGTACACTGGATTTTACGAGGAAGCTTAAAAGATCCGTTATTTTGCCGGAAGATTATTTTGAGCGGCTTGAAGATACCAGCATAACCGACCCTACCAGCGAAATGGCTGAAAAAGAACTGACACTGGAAATTCGTAAGGCTATTGATAAACTCCCGGAAGATTTGAAGGCACTTGTTGTCCTTTCGTACTTTTTGGAAATCCCCCTCAAAGAAATTGCCGCATCCCTGGAGTTGCCGCTGGGCACTGTGAAAACACGTTTAAGAAGGGCACGCTTCATTTTGAAAGAGCATCTTTTAGGGCAGCAAACAACCGCAAATCTTTTTCCGGATCAGGGGGTGTCACATTATGAATAAGGAACACTGGGATAATTGCATTAAAGAAGCAGTCAAGATGGATATGGCAGACTATCCCCAACCTGATCCTGAAAGAATGTGGCAACGGATTGAAAGTAATGTGGAATTATTTGAGGGTTTAAATGAGTTGCCGCAGCAGAAAAAGCGCCGTAAGCTATGGCTGAAAGCTGCCGCAGTGCTGGTTGTAGTGGTTTTATGCGCTTCACTTGTGGGTGGGACACGGGTTGGCGAGGCGCTGCCTTTTGGATGGGTGTTCCACGGTTTAAGGCAATATGTTACCGGGGATCAAACCCTTGTCCAATTTAGTTTTGGCGGAGATGCAACATCTGCCGGGCCAAAGACGCCGGCGCCCCCTGAATTTGATGTGACAGAAATAGAGGCCCCCAAAACTAACCTGACGGAGACTACGCTGGCTGAACTACCTGAAATCTATCCCGGGGTATTATACTACCCAAATAAAATAAGCACCGGCGCCTTAAAAAAGTCCCAGTATTTGCAGACTGGTGACATGTGGATCATTATGCTGGACTTTTCAGTGGACCGGTATGACATTCTTTTGCGGCAGCAGGATATTCTGGGAGAAGGAGCAGCGGGGATGGGGTTTGGAGCGGATACGGAAATATCCTTTCACCGCCTTGACGGGGTCGAGTACATGGTCACGGAGCACCGTTATGGTATCGTTGGCGTCAATTGGAACAAGGATCACAAGCTTTTTGATTTGACCTCTAATTTACCAGTTGAAGAAGCACTGGCAGTCGCCCAGTCCGTGCAGCCTTATATCCCCTCCCGGTAAAAATGAGAGGGTGCCATCTTTGCAGAGGGCACCCTCATATTCTTTAAATGTAATTTCTGATGATGTAGCGGATTCCAGTGTTGGGGTCTATTCTTTCCCGGACAATTTGCGTCCTGGTTCGTTTAACCTCGTTGATGGTTAATACCTGAAGATATTTTTGTTTGCTGTTGCTTCTGTCCATATCCCATATAGCGGTTATTTCCACTTCCTTGCCGATGTATGGCCTGAGATTCCGATTGCTGGTAAGAACATATCCATTAAAACGCAGCCCTTCACCCACAATCCCTTTCAGCTTTAAAACCTCGCCTTTGTTCAGGATTTCATAATCTCTGACGAGCATTCTCTCTTTCATGAAGATGGAAGGGCCATCAAGCATATATCCTTTGACCTTGACATAATAGCCTGTCAGACCGCTGAGCTCAAAGCCTGCCTCAAGAACAACACCGTTTATTTCGTAGTGGGGAATTTCTAAGTTTCTGATGTATTTGACTTCGCCTTCCAATTCCACCAGCTTGTTTGGATGAAGGATTTCGTAATCTCTAACAACCATTCTTTCCTTCATAAAGATGGAAGGTCCTTCGAGCATATATCCTTTGACCTTGACGTAACGGCCTGCCAGCCTTCTAAGGTTAAAATCTGCCTCAAGAACGATGCCGTTTAATTCGTAGTGGGGCGGTCCCACGTCTCTGACGTATTTGACTTCACCAACCAGTTCCACCAACTTGTTTTTGTAGATGATTTCGTAGTCAGTGACAAGCATCCTTTTTTTCATGAAGATGGAGGGGCCTTCGAGCATGTATCCTTTTACCTTAACGTAATAGCCTTCCAGGTTTTTCAGGTTAATATTTGAGACCAGAACGATGCCGTTTAATTCGTAGTGTGGCGTTTCCAAATTCGTTACGTACTTCACTTCGCCTTCCATTTCTGTCAAACCTCTGCCGTAGAAAACTTGGACATCTCTTATCACAACGTTACTTTGGGTATTTGCCCAGGCTGAAACGGGCATCAGAAATAATAGTAGTACGAGACTCAACAAAATTACTTTCCTCATCTTTCTTCTCCTCCTGGTTTACGTGTTTTTTTTGTCATCCAATAATTAAGACGAGGCAGGGGGAAATAGGTTGTCTGTTAATTATTGCATACGAGGGTAAGCAACGGGACAATTCCCATCTTTAGTAAACCTTAAAAGAATTAAGCTGCTTATTATGGGATACGCTAATAAAAAAATCTGGGGGTGTGCATTTAATTGGAAATCAGGGAACATATCATCATTCCGTTAGGTTATGGCAAGTTCGTGAGGGCAGATAGGATAATTGCCCTTGAACCCATAGAAGAAAACAGGGGCCCGGGGCGTCGCACAAAGATTTATGTTGATCAAATGCCTAACCCGATTATTGCTTCAAGAACTGAACATGCAATTATTGCAAACATCGTGGAAACACCAAAAGAGATTCTTGAGGCTACAGCTTCTCTGGAGTTACTCAAGGATTTATTAGATGAGATTAGTCAGGTTGGCCCCATGTTAAGAAAAAGTATTAAGAAAGAAGCTACAATTGATTTGGATAAATTCGAACGTAAGATCAAAGAAATTTTGGAGCATCAAACGGAATTGGACCAGTAATTTTAAACTCTTTGGCGCAATTTTCTAGATGAGAACAAACCCCGCTGAAATATTTTTGTCAGCGGGGGTTTTGTTTACTTTGAAACACTGTGAATCGTATAGTTAACTCTTCATCTGCATTGTAGTTATTTTAGCCTCTGTTCAATAAGTACTTCGTCATCGTTGTCCGTTTCAAGCAGGCAGACAGCAATGTTTTCATCCCGGCTGGTGGGGACGTTTTTTCCTACAAAATCCGGCCGAAGGGGCAGTTCACGATGCCCCCGATCAACCAGTACAGCTAACTGGATCAAGCGGGGCCTTCCTCTGGTGATCAATGCTTCCATGGCAGCACGTGCGGACCGGCCGGTGAAGAGCACATCGTCGACCAGGACGATGATCTTGCCAGTAATGGAGAAAGGTAATATGGTCTCCTCTATAACGCCCCGTTCTGCACTATCCAGACGGTCATCGCGATAGGGAGTAATATCAAGTATCCCCACGGGAGGCTTAACCCCTTCAATCTTTTCGATATTTTCCGCTAACCGCCCGGCCAGCGGTTCACCGCGCCGTTTGATTCCCACAAGCACCAGATCGTCTGTCCCTTTATTCCGTTCCACAATCTCGTGGGCAATACGCGTCAAGGCGCGGCGCATTCCATCGGCATCCATGATCTGCCTTTTATAGTCCTTCATCCTCCTGCCTCCCGTCCGTTATAAATGGTAGAAACTCCTCTCCCGGCTCTACAATGAATTCTAAATACTTATTATGACGGGGATGGATAAAACCAAGCTTTCGGGCATGCAGCAACTGTCCTAATTCTTTGTACGGGGACCGTTGCGGCCCATAAAGTGGGTCTCCCACTATGGGACAATTAAGATAGGCCATGTGCACACGGATCTGATGTGTGCGGCCTGTTTCCAACTTCAGGGAAAGATAGGTAAAGGGGCCTTCTTTGTTTTTGCTGAGGATGCGGTAGTGGGTAACGGCGTGACGTCCCTTCCCCCGCTCCACAACAGCAAATTGCTTACGGTCCCGGGGGTTTCTTCCCAGCGGTGCATTGACAGAACCCTTTATGGCGGGAGGCACACCGTGCACCACGGCGCGGTACTCCCGATTTACCTTTCTGTCCTTAAGTTGCTGAGCCAGCGAACGGAAAGCATGGTCGCTTTTTGCCACCATAAGCAGGCCACTGGTATCCTTATCGATGCGGTGAACAATCCCCGGCCTGTTTTTATCTTCCGGTGCCGGGAGCACGTGACAGTGAGAAAGCAATGCGTTTACCAGTGTTCCCCGCTGGTGGCCGGCGGCAGGATGCACCACCATACCTTTGGCCTTGTTGAGCACAATCAGGTCACTATCCTCATAAATAATATCCAGGGGGAGTGCCTCCGGCTCCGCATTGGGTGGCGGGGGAGGCGGCACAGTAAGCTCAATTTTCTGTCCTTCGCGCAAACGTAAGGAAGGCTTGTACTGTTCTTTTCCGTCAACCAGAACATTTCCCTGGAGGCAGAGCTTTTGCACAACTGAACGGGAAAGTTCCGGTGCTGCACCTGCAAGAAAAAGGTCCAGGCGTAAACCTTCCTTTTCTGCTTCCACCCGGTATAATTTTTTTTCCAGATTAGTCGCCCCCCTGCCCCGGCCCTTCCGGTACAGATTTGCCGGCGCTTATGCACAAGCCGATAGCGAGCATGAATACCCCCGTAACTATGGCAATATCAGCAATATTGAAAACGGGCCAGAAACGAAGGTCGAGAAAGTCCACCACATAACCTGTCTGCAGGCGATCATATAGATTGCCCGCCACTCCGCCCAGCATTACAGCCAGTCCCAAACGAAGCAGCGCCAGGCGTGGCGGAATCTGGTGAGCTGCAACCACCGTCAGGAAGATCATAATAATAGAGATACCAATAAAAAAGGGAGTCTTGTACGCAAACAAGCCAAAAGCAGCGCCAGGGTTACGTACATAAGTCAGAAAAAGAATCTCACCCAACAATGGAGTGGAATCGCCGGGGTTAAAATTATTTACCACCCAGTTTTTGCTGCCCTGATCCATAATAAGGACAATCAGGGCCACAACAAAAAAAATTATGCCGGTGCGGGCATGAGTAAGCCCGCGCTTTTTGTTAAATAAAGCAAAAATATATTTTTTCATCTGCTCCGGTTCCTATCTATTGGATGTCAGAGGTCGGGTGCCGGTGAGCCGGAACACTTTCCCCTGTTAAGATTACGGGCGGCTGTGGGCAGCCGCCCGTACGCAACTATCAATTGTCCACTGTCAATTCTCAACTATCAATTGACAATTGTCAACTGTTATCCTCAACTGTCAACCCGGCGACGCCCATCCGGTGTGTTTTCCTCGGGACGGTCCTGAAGCGAATCCGCATTACCGTATCCAGCCACATCCTGCCAAGCATCTTCCCCCTCGCAATCATCTGAATCGGTTTGACAGGCATAGGTTCGGGCAAAGGGAGTGGAAAGGGACGTTTCTTCAATCGGCCGGTCATCCTGCTCCCTTTCCCGGGTCTCTTTTTCCCGCAAGTCCTGGCAGTCAAGGCAGTACTGGGCATAAGGCACGGCATCCAGTCGCTCTGCCGGTATAGCGATATTGCAGGACTGGCAATAACCAAATATTCCCTGATCAATACGCTCAAGGGCGGCATCAATCTGATCAAGTTTCTTAACATGCCTATCATACAGAGACAAATCTTTGGAGCGTTCAAATAGCTCCGAACCAACATCTGCCGGGTGGTTATCCACAACCGAAAGTTCACCGATGCTTTCACGCAGGGAAAACTCTTCCCGGGACATGAGTGACAAAATCTTCTTTTTCTCCTGCTCCAGCAAGCCATGATAATGTGATTGGACTGCACCAATTTTTTCGGACATTTCGACATACTCCCTTCCCATCATTCTCCGCAGAACGGAGATAGTGAGTGAATAAGGGTATCCTCAAAGCAATGGATTACAGATAGGTCAGGACGATCCGCACCAGGTCGGCGATAAAATCACCGATTAGGGGCAGGTTTAAACGGACCAGTCGCTGTAGAAACCAGAGGATCAGCGCACCCAGCAAAGTCATTCCCAAGGCTATGCCAAAACCGCGAAACAGACCGCCAAGCAAGTTTACCATGAGGTAGCGCCGGGGATTGTTGAGCAGATCAATATACTCCGCCAGATTGAACTTCTCCAGGCGCTGGGAGAGTTCAGCAAGCCGCTCTATCAGCGCCCTGCGTTCCTCCCGCTCCAACCTGGATTCTCCTTCCTGACGGGAGTCGTTTCCCCCCTTTATACCACTGCCGAATGACAAAGGGGTCTTCCCACCCTTCCAGTTGAGGAATCCTATAGTCTTAGCTTTCCCCTGCCGGGGCTTTATATGATAAACCAACCAAGTATTCAGAATCAGGAGTCAGTATTCAGAATAGAGCCAGGTTGTCTGAAGCATCTTATCAACATCCTTGCAAGAGAACGTTGTTTCGTATATATAAATGCATTTGAAATCATCAGCCAGTATCACTTAAGATCGGTTTTCAGGTTTTATTCTGACTTTTGACTCCACAGCATTATAATACATTTTATCTTTAATTATACTTTTTATGCCCCGATTATTCCGGCACACCGGGCACAAATACCATCACCCTCCCCTTCTCCCTGAACCGTGGGAGAGATCATCCAGCAACGGGCGCATTTTTCACCCGGTGCTTTTTTAACTTTTACATAAAGACCCATTTCCGGTGCCTTCTCGCTGCCCGTCTCCGGTTCAGTGGCGGGTTCGTGCAGTTTGCAGTCAGATACCAGGAAAATAGTTGCCAGTTGGGATTCATATTCTTTAAGGATATCAAAGAGCGGCGCATCAGGATAAAGCTGCACCATGGCCGCAAGGGAATTACCGATCCTTTTTTCGCGACGTTCATGCTCCAGGAAAGCGTTTACCGCTTCCCTGACGTTAAATATGGTTTCCCAGCGCTCTGCAAGGGCAACATCCCCATATTGTTCCGGTAATACGGGCCAGTCAGCTAAATGCACACTTTCTGTTTCCCGCTGGGGGATGTGGGACCAGATCTCCTCAGCCGTGAAAGAGAGGACGGGCGCAATCAGCACAGCCATGGTGCGCAGCACCACATCCAATACTGTCTGTGCTGCCCGGCGTGAGGGATCATCCTTATCAA
>SKTJ01000084.1 GCA_007122565.1 Syntrophomonadaceae bacterium
AATAGGACCGTCCTTGTTAACGTACGTGTGGCCGTGCCGAATGCGGCAAACAAAACGTCCCCGTGCCGCATTTAGTAGAGGGTGCCTTGGAAGCTGCGGTTGAACCAGTTCCATAGTTGGATTTCGCCCAGGGCGGGGGAGTGGATTGTTTCCAGTTCTTTTAATTTCAATAATTCTTTGGTGGGGCCTGTTACGACGACGCCGTAGATATGGATGCCGTTTTCCTGGATGTACTCATACCGCTCCCCTAAACGGAGGTCGTTGGGATTGCCCCGGTACAGTTTCCGGGCGATTGTTTCATTTTCAACGAGATGTTGCATGGATTCCATGAAATAATCTTCAAGCGCCGTGCGGTAGTTGCTGAGATCATTCTGGCTGACTTGTAACAGGGTTGACTCGGTTACCGAGAGCCCCTGTGTCGCTGTCTCGTTGTATATGTTGTAAACAGTCTGGCCATGGGACAGCATGTTGCGTGAGAAGTGAGGCATGCCCCAGACACCGTTAAAGGCGGATAAAGGTTCCTGCTGGTCTCTGTTTCTTCTATTTTCCTCCTCTCCTGTGGCGATTGCGTACCAGGTGATTTCCAGGTCGTATGCATCGAGCATCTCCATTATTTCGTCAATGGAGTAAGTCTGCCGGAAGGAGAAGGAGAGTTCGGCCACGGTGCCTTCGGGCAAGATGTCCAGGGTTTCCCAGGTTTCCCCGAGGTGAGCAATGGGGCTTTCCCCGGTTGCTGTCTCCCCCGTGCTTAAGGCTCTTTCGGGAGCATCAAGCTGTGCGGGATGGTAGAAATAGAGGTACTCCTGGTGAGTGTCATTATTCCACTGCCATTGGGTGATGATTGAGGAGAATAGATGATTGATATTAAGCTGCCCGATTACCACTTTTTCTTTGCCAACTTGTTTTTGCAGGACATAGTTTCCCTTTGCTACAAAGTAAGGCTTGATTGCGAGACTGCTGTGGCCCCAGCCGGCCATACTGGTGAAAGTTGACATGGGACGCACGCTTAGGGGCAGGGTTACATTGGGAAATGTGAACTCTGTCAAGACAGCTGCGGTACGTTGGGTTTTGTAGATGCGGGATTCTTCCTGGCCCCGGTTAAAGTAATAGCTTGAGAGGAAAACACCTACAATATTCAGTCCAACAAACACTAGCAGCAGGAAAACAGCGATGCTGAAACGGTTTTTATATTTTGCCCAGCGCAGGATCCTGCGCTGTTTTTTTTCGTCCAGGCCCGGTTCGAATGGGGCAGCCGATACTCCCTTGTCCCCCGGCAGGGCCTTTTTTGTTTCGCTGTCTGCCATCAGCTTGTCGAGGATCTGCCGGCAAGCGGTGCAGCTTTCCAGGTGGGCTTCCACCGCTTGTTCTGCTGCGGCAGTCATTTCTCCTTGCAGGTATTTATCTTTGAGTTCTGCAAACTCTTTACAGTTCACTTTGCTGTGCCTCCTTTATTTTTGCGCGAGCCCGAAATAAGGTAACTTTTACATTGGTCAGGCTTATTTTCAGGATGTGGGCAATATCCTGGTAAGTAAAGTCGTAATAATCTCTTAAAAGGATGACTTGGCGGCTCTTTTCCGGCAAGGTGTTTACGTCCCGAAGCCACTGGCCCACTTGTTCCTGTAACAGGTAGGCTTCTTCCGGTCCTGCTTCAGTGCTCCGGTTTAACTCAGCCAGCACCCCGGGGTCGGTCTGGACCTGTCGTTTTTCCCTGCGGTACCAATCGATGTAGGCGTTATAGGCTATCCGGAAGAGCCACGGCCGCACATCTTCACCTTGGTAGCTTTCCAGGTGATCGTAGGCTTTGATAAAGGTATCCTGCACCAGGTCTTCAGCTGTCTGGGGATGCCCGCAGATGCGCAGCAGGTAGCTATACAAAGCGTTCATATGAGATTGGTATACAACTTCCAGGTTTGCTTTCATTGTCCACCTTCCATAGAAGAACGTTTCAGCAAAGGGAAAAGTTACATGAGCAATATATATATTGTAACAAACAATGTAAAGCCGCATCACATAATAAGGAAAAGATGTGGCCCATGGTAATATGGTTTGGCTTTTTCAACATTTTAGAATAAAGTGTCTATACAGAATAGAATGTGATTGTTAGATTTAATTAAAATACAAGGAAATATTTCTTATGGTGCCGAATATTTAAAAGGGATGTTATTGCTATTGGGGTTAATGAAGCGCAGCAATCGGGCAAATTGCTGCAGGTTTATCCATTATCTTAATGTAGTTAATTTACAGAGGAGGTGATAATAGTGTTCGGACTTGATAATGTGGGTGTTTTAGCTGCGTTTTTGCTCACGATCATGGGCGGCCTTTTATGTGTGGTTTATGGGCTTATAAAATGGAACAGCCATGATTAGCATGACTTAGAGTTAGAGAGTTACAAAGATTATTAGATAGATAGATAAATCTAAAGTAGGAGGTAAAGTATATGGATATTTATGTACTCATTTTGGTTGTAATTTTATATCTGGGTATTACGGTTTATCTCGCCTGGCTCGGCTATAAACATACACGTTCGGCAAACGATTATTATACGGCCGGCGGGGAAGTAAATCCATTTCTGATGGCCATGGGATATGGAGCGGCCTTTATCAGTACTTCCGCAATTGTGGGGTTTGGTGGGGCTGCGGCTGTTTACGGCTTGAGCTTGCTCTGGCTGACGGTTTTCAACATTATTGTAGGAATCTTTATCTCATTTGTCTGGATCGGCAGGCGGACGCGGGCGATGGGGCGGGAGCTTTCTGCACAAACCTTCCCCGAATTGCTGGGTACCAGGTATAACTCTCCCTTTATCAGGAAATTCAGTGCTATTTTGATTGCGGTTGCCATGCCTCTTTATGCAGCTGCGGTTATGATCGCCGGGGCACGTTTTATGGAGCTGTCCCTGAATCTGAATTATACATTTTCACTGCTCCTGTTGGGTGCTATTGTGGGTGCTTATGTGCTTGCAGGCGGGATGAAGGGTGTTCTTTATACGGGTGCTTTTCAGGGAACATTGATGCTTGTTGTGATGATTGTGCTGCTTATTTTTACATACAACATGATGGGCGGCGTTACAGAGGCTCATAACTCCCTGGCTTCATTAAAGCATTTAGTGCCTGATGCTCTGGTAATGCAAGGCCACCAGGGCTGGACGGCCATGCCCGAGTTATTTTCCCGCAGTTGGTTGTTTGTTATTACAACCCTTGTCCTGGGTGTGGGTATTGGTGTGCTCGCCCAGCCCCAGCTGGCTGTCCGTTATATGACGGTGCGCAGCAACAAGGAACTCTACCGTGCTCTGGTTCCCGGTGGTATTTTTATTCTGATTATGACCGGTGTTGGCTTTACAGTAGGGGCCCTCTCTAATGTTTATTTTTATGAAAGTATGGGCACAATAGCGCTCCGTGCCTCCGTTGATCCGTCAACCGGGTTGGCCAATACTGATACAATCATCCCTATGTTCATTACTAACACATTGCCTTCGTGGGTGGTGTATGTTTTTATGCTAACACTTATATCTGCAGCCATGTCCACACTGAGCGGGCAGTTGCATGCTATTGCCACATCTGTAAGCTATGACCTTTACCAGACCGAAACAACCAGTGCCCAGACGGGTTTAAAGCTTGCCCGTTACGGAACCGTTGTTGGTTTGATTGTGACGATAATCTTAAGCTATATTTTACCTGTTAGTATTGTGGCGATTGCCACGGCAATGTTTTTTGGCTTGTGTGCATCCGGCTTTCTCCCCGTTTATATATTCGGGCTGTTTTGGAAAAAGGTTACAACTGTCGGTGCAAAAGCCGGCATGATCGTGGGCACATCTATATACATTCTAAGCATGTTGTTCATGTATACGAGTATGACCTCCATATTCGGCCTAAGCAGATTAATATTTGGCCAGGATAGTATTGTGACATTTCCTTTTAATTATATCGACCCCATCGTCTATGCCCTTCCCATCAGCCTGGTAGTTACGGTCATTGTGAGCCTGGCTACTCAGTCATCCCTTGATTTGCAACATGTGAATAAATGTTTTGCATTTATGGACGAGAAGAGGCCTTCTTCCATCAAGTTGGATAAGTAGTGGGCAAAATAAACAAAGGGAGAGCAGACTGTGTGAAAAATATATACTTTGTTGTATAATGCACATATACAGTTTCACATTTTATAGTTTATTTGTTTGTCTATTCAGGGGAGGTAAGTTATGGAGGATCGAATCCAAATGCCGGACGGATGCACAATCGATGTTGATGTGCTGGCGGGGTATCGCAGCAAGCTGCCGCAAATTGCGCAGAGTATTATTGAAAGTTGCAATGATAAAAATTGCTGTAACCATGTGGATTATGAACCCATACCATCACGGGATGCAGTGGTGAAGATCATTGACAAATTTATGGAAATTATATTCCCCGGGTATTTCAGCCCGGAGAAGCTGGATCCGGTAAACCTTAGTTTCACCATTGGACAAAGTGTAACTCAGCTTTTCAGTATGCTGGCTGAGCAGGTTAACAGCAGCCTGCGTCATGACTGCCTGCGTGATAACCTGACCTGTCAGGAATGCACGGAGAAAGGTTTTGAAATATCCCTGAGGGTGCTGGATCGTGTGCCTGCCATACGCAGGGTTTTGGCTGCGGATGTGCGGGCCGCTTTTGACGGTGACCCTGCGGCGAAGGGGTATGATGAAGTTATTTTCAGTTACCCCGGAATTTATGCCATTACGGTATACAGGGTAGCTCATGTTCTCTATGAACTTGGTGTTCCCATGCTGCCGCGCATCATGACTGAATATGCCCACAGCAAAACCGGGATTGACATACACCCGGGAGCGCAAATAGGTGAGTGCTTTGCAATCGATCATGGGACCGGTGTGGTAATCGGTGAAACCACGGAAATCGGGAATAATGTGCGTATTTACCAGGGAGTAACGATCGGAGCCCTTTCCCTTTCCAAGGAAGAGTGCAACCAGCTGCGGGGCCGGAAACGCCATCCCACGATTGAGGATGATGTGATTATCTATTCCGGGGCCACGATCCTCGGCGGTGATACGGTGATCGGGGCAAGAGCGGTGATTGGCGGTAATGTCTGGCTTACGGACTCTGTGCCTCCCGATACCCAGGTGCTTATGGAAAACCCCCGTTTGGTTTACAAGACAAATGGGGGAGATAAAGGGTAAAGGTGCATAGGAGCAAAGGAAACAGGAGTCAGGAGTCAGGAGTCAGTAGAAAGTAAGGAGTCAGGGTTCGGGACGCAGCAGTCAGTAGTCAAGGGTCAGGGGTCAGAATAGAAGGCTGAAGCCGGTCCTAATGTGTTGACGATTTAAGATTAGAGCCAGAGGAGGAAGGGATTTGGCCGGGCCGTTTATTGGTGAGGAGACACATAATAAGCTGGAAGATATTATGCAGAAAGGTTATAAGCATGCAAAGAGTGATGAGCCCGTTGTTGCCTGCAGGGAGTGGCTTAAGCTCTGGCAATATATTATTGAAATAATGGATACAGAGGGTTTTCAGTCTATTGAGGATATTGATCAGGCCTTTAAGGGCACACAATTTATCTATAACTGGGCTGGTGATTTTGAGCTGGAGTTGGCGAATGCTACCAAGGAGAATAAATCTTTTGCCCAGCACAGGATTGATTTCTGCAGAGAATATATTCGCCGCGCCGGGGATAAGCGGGATTTAAATATATTGAACATGCAGCGGGCCATTGCTGAATCCCATTTTCGCCTCGGCAAAAGAGACGAGGGTGACCGAATTTTCAGTGATTACCTGAAGGAAAATCCCACATGGGGTTGGGGCTGGATCGGCTGGGCTGATGAATACTGGTATTTCGCAGGTGAGGAGCATAAGAACAGCGACAGGGCTGTCTATCTATTAGAAAAAGCCCTTGCAGTGGATGGATTGGAAGACCGGGAATATGTAAAGGACAGGTTAAGGGAAATAACTGCTTATCTTGAAATGAAGAAAGAAGCAGACGCAGCAGCGTTGAGGAATAACGGGGAAATGCTAAAATCAGAAGAAGAAACGCTTGGTGGGATGGCGGGGAAAATTAAGATTGGCAGGAACGATCCCTGTCCCTGCGGTAGCGGGAAGAAATTCAAAAAGTGTTGTCAGGCATAGGCGGGAGAGGGGGAAGAGAGCATGAAAAAATTAATAACCGTGCTGGTTATTGTGGTTGTTGTTTTTCTGCTGGTTTCCCTGGGCTTGCAGCTTAAACCGGCGGCTTTCCCGTCATTTCCACAGCAGGAAGGGACGCTTGAGACCATCCCTCTGCCCCGGGGCTTACCGGCGCCTGTGGAACGTTTCTACCGGGAAATTTATGGTGAGGCCGTGCCGGTGATTACCTCTGCGGTGATTACGGGGAGGGTCAGTATGCGCCCGGTGGGCGGCATCACCCTTCCGGGACGCTTCCGCTTCACCCATGTGGCCGGGCAGGATTACCGCCATTACATTGATGCCACCTTTTTTGGCATTCCTTTTTTAAAGGTTAATGAGCACTTTCTGGACGGTAAAAGCAGGCTGGAGATGCCTTTTGGCGTGACGGAGCACGAACCAAAGGTTGACCAGGCTGCCAACCTGGGTTTGTGGGCTGAATCCATATGGTTGCCGTCTATCTTTATTACGGACCCAAGGGTAAGCTGGGAGGCGGTGGACGGGGAGACGGCAATCCTGTTGGTGCCTTTCGGTGAGGACGAGGAAAGATTTGTGGTCCGGTTCGATCCTGCTACGGGCCTGCCCCACCTGTTTACGGCCATGCGTTACAAGGAGCCTACTGATGCTTCCAAAACGCTGTGGATTAACGAAGCGAGAAAATGGGATGATCAGGATGACAGGATAATCCTCACTGTTGGAGCGCTGACGTGGTTCGGTGACAAAGGCCCCTGGGCCGTTTTCACCGTTGAGGAAGTTGTCTACAACGTGGATGTACAGGAGTACTTGCGTGCCAGAGGCCTTTGAAACTTTGCAGCCATAATTGTAATATTTGAGAGTTGAGGTATTAGGATGAAACATGGTGAAATGGCGGAACTAATTAAAGTTGCTTTAGGAACGGAAAAGGCTGATTTAGTGATTACTGGCGGGGCCCTGCTGAATGTTTATACGGGGGAATTGTTAGACGGATATTCAGTGGCGGTCAAGGGAGAGCGGATCGCTTATACTGGCAAAGATATTGATAGCACAATCGGGCCGGATACTTTGGTGATTGATGCCGCAGGAAAAACCGTTGTTCCCGGTTTTATCGACAGCCATACTCATCTTTGTCTCAGTACCGTGGACCAGTTCCTCAGGTATTCCATCAGGGGAGGAACAACAACGATTGTTACAGAAGTGATGGAGACATCTTTTGCACTGGGATACCAGGGGATTTTGGAATTTCTGGAGTCATGTAAAGGACAGCCGGTAAAGGTTTTTGGCGTCATTCCGAGCATGGTTTCACTCAGTCCACAGGTTAGGGCAAGAGCAATCAATAAAGAGCAGGCCAGGGAACTGCTAAAGCGGGAAGATATTTTAGGATTAGGGGAAACTTACTGGTTAGCCGTAGTTGAACAGGATCAGAGGCTTCTGGAACTATTTGAGGAAACCTTAAAGGCCGGCAAGAAGGTAACCGGGCATTCGGCCGGGGCAAAAGGGCACCGGCTGGCTGCTTATGCTGCCAGTGGAGTTAGTTCCTGTCATGAGCCTGTTACAGCTGAGGAAGTGGTTGAAAGGCTTCGCCTGGGAATGTATGTCCTGGCAAGGGAAGGGGAGATCCGAAAGGATCTTGAGGCCATTGCAAAGATTAAAGACATGAATCTGGATCTGCGATACTTTGCCATCACTTCAGATTCCACATCCATTAAGCAGGTAGTCGAAGAGGGTTATGTGGATGTTATCCTGAAAAAAGCGATTGATCTGGGCTTTGACCCTATTTCAGCCGTTCAAATGGTTACAATAAATCCGGCCCGCTGCCTGAACATAGATGATCGGGTCGGCGGAATTGCCCCGGGAAAACTGGCGGATATTGTGATTCTTCCGGATCTTAAGGAGATTAAGGCCGAGTATGTCATCAGTAACGGCCAGGTTGTAGCGAAGCATGGGGAACTGGTTGTTCAGCCAAGAAAGCACTCTTTCCCCCCATGGGCACGTCAAGGCATCCATTTGAAAAAAACATTTACACCGGACGATTTTCTGATCAATGTTCCGGATAAGAATATTGATGCTGTGGAGGTCAGGGTAATAGAGCAGGTTGCCACGTTAGTAACGAAGGAGATTCGCTTAAATGTTCCCGTTTCCCGGGGAATAATTGATGTTAATACAGAACAGGATCTCTTAAAAGTTGCAGCCATTGACTTTACGAATAATCAGGGAAAGTATTTTGTGGGCTTAATCAAAGGTTTTAAAATGAAAAGAGGAGCTATGGCGAGCAGTGCAGCCTGGGATTTAGCAAATATTATTGCTGTTGGCGTAGGTGATGAAGATCTGGCGCTGGCGGTGAATACAATTGTGCAGATGGGAGGAGGTGCGGTAGTTTGCGCTGAGGGTAAGGTGCTCGCCGCATTTTCACTGCCCATTGCAGGAACCTTAACCGATGCCCCGATTGAAGATCTGCTCCGCAATACTAACGAATTTCAAAATGCAGCAGCCGATCTGGGGGCTCCTTTTCCTCATGCCCACATAACCCTAATAACCCTTACCACCCCGGCTATTCCTTTTTTTAAAATTTGTGAAGCGGGACTCGTTGATATCCGCACAAACAGTATCTTCAGCCTGTTCGTCGACCCCCGGAAAACTAATAAGGTCTTGTAGGGGCGGACGACCCTGTCCGCCCGCGGAATATGCTATATTTTCATTGTCTGATAGTGTCACTGGAACAGTGACGTGGTTTTAAATTAGGTACCTTGCTTTTTCTACCAGCTACCAGCTACCAGCTACCTGCTATCTACTGGTTTATCCAGGTTACGGTGAAGCTGACAGGCTGGACGTGGTTACACCCGCCTTGGCGTGGCGCTGCATGAATCTATCCATCCGCTCCAGGGCTTCGCTGATCTGCTCCACGGATGAG
>SKTJ01000064.1 GCA_007122565.1 Syntrophomonadaceae bacterium
GAAAGGGTCAGGGATTACCACAAAGGGCTGAGAGACATTAACACATAATGATGCAGAAGGATTTAGGAACTATCTACTGTACATGTGACTTTGCAGTCGGCTTCGATAAACTGTTGGATCTTTTGGGCTGCTTGCTGGGGGTTGCTGCTGGACACTGCTAATTGGAAGTGTTTTTTTTGTGGATTGGAATCATCGTAAAAGCGATCATAGTAGTGGCTGCAGAGTAAGCTTACCAGTTCATGGATGTTTCCTTCTTCCAGAAGTTGCAGAAAAAGCGCTACATTTTTGCGGCCCGTATATTTTTCCAATGAGAGGACAGCATTTTTTACTGCTTGCAGATCCGCTTCATCGCGGGGACTGTAGGTTTCCAGGATACGCTGTACTCGCACATCCATGGGTGCTGTTAGCAATATATGTTTACCCTCCTGCATCGCCTGGAAGAGAAAATTGGGCATGGTAACTGGGCCGATCCTTTTACCTTCACCTTCCACTACCAGGCAGGATGAACGTTCCAGTTCATCCAGGCGCTTTAACAACAAGGCGTCAAAATCCTTCTGGGAGCACGGCTGCATTATGCCCAAGTGCCCGAACAGGGACCCACGGTGACCCGCCAAACCCTCTAAGTCAATAACTGGACAGCCCATCTGATCAAGCATATTCAATATCAATGTTTTTCCCACTCCGGTAAGCCCATTAAGCACGTAAACGGGTTTTTGTAGTTTTTCAGTATTGAGACGGTCCAGAATAAATCTGCGGTAGGCCTTGTAACCTCCATGCAGCCGGTAAGTCTCTATATGCAGAGACTTCAAAAGCTCATAAAGCACTTTGCTACGCTGCCCCCCCCGCCAGCAAAAAAGAACAGGGGTTCCGAAACGGCTGTGTTCCTCAATTGCGGCATAAAGGTGGGGCAGCTTAGGTGAAGCTAAAGCCACACCCCGGGACCGCGCTTCCTGCTGATCCTGTTTGTAAAGCGTGCCGATAATTTCCCGTTCCCGGTCATCAAAAAGGGGAATGTTAACTGCTCCGGGAATGGTACCTTTCCTGTATTCCAGAGGAGCACGCAGGTCAATAAAGACGGGATCGTTCAGGGCCAGCGCCTCTTTTACCGTTAGCTGTCCGTTCATATTCTTCGTAGGCTCCTTTAATTGTGACCATTCAGGGTATTCATAACTGTTCAGCTAACCAACTTTCATATTATTGCATTTTCAGGGTTATATTATAGCAGAATAATCCTTTGCATGAAAGTACCGTCCCCTTCAATCCGCGGACGATTGTGGGCAGCCGCCCCTAACCGTTCAGATGTTCTAAAACTTTCCACTCCTTCTTTATAGTGTTATAATAATCACACGATGGTGAATTAATACAGGTCAGGGAGGTTATTAAAGTGGAAGACTGTATCTTCTGCCAGATTATTGCCGGAAAAATACCGGCGGCGGTTGTCTATGAAGACGATAAAGTTTTCGCATTCGAAGACATAAAACCGGCCGCACCGGTCCATATTCTGCTTATTCCCCGCCGGCATATTGCTACTTTTAACGATCTTAAACCTCATGATGTCGAGCTTATGGGTCATATGGCACTGGTGCTTAAAAAACTTGCTGCTGACCATGGGTTGGCGGAGAAGGGCTATCGTATCCTGATTAATTGTGGTTCCGAGGGGGGGCAGCAAGTTTATCATCTTCATTACCATCTCCTGGGAGGACGTCCTTTAGGACGATTGTTGCCATAAAATTCAGGTATACAGGTTACCCCAGGCCCCCTGAAACGTCGTTCAAATTCATTGACAGCTTTAGGGCGAGCAGGTATAATGTAATGAATAGTTTGGCAGGCTTTCCTGATATGAGGTATGGTTGAGGGGAGGGATAGAGATGACGGAAATTAAGATTGGTAAGAACGAGACCCTTGACAATGCCTTAAGGCGTTTTAAAAAGCAGTGTGCCCGGACAGGCATCCTTTCGGAGGTACGTAAAAGAGAGCACTACGAAAAGCCCAGTGTGAAGCGTAAGAAAAAGTCAGAAGCAGCCCGTAAGAAGAAGAGGGTTTTTAGATAACCGACGGTAGGTGATGCCATGTTAAGCCTTTCGCAACGGTTGTTTGAAGAACAAAAAAAGGCGATGAAAGCGCAGGAAAAACTGCGCCTCAACTTAATCCGCGGTTTGCGCAGTGAGTTGAAATATGCCCAGATCGCAAAAAAAGAGCCGCTGTGCGAGGAAGAAGAACAGGCTGTATTGCTAAGAGAAGTTAAAAGAAGAAAAGAAGCTTTGGCCGATTATGAAAGAGCGAACAGGCCTTCCCTTTTACAGGAGTTACAGGCGGAAATTGAAATTCTGGTATCCTATCTGCCTGAGCAACTGGGTGAAGGGGAGCTCGAAGCGCTGGCACGACAGGCTATCGATCAGGTGGGTGCTGTTTCAAAAAATGATATGGGCAAAGTGATGAAAGTGCTAATGCCCACCGTAAGGGGTAAAGCAGACGGTTCCCGTGTAAAAAAAATCGTAGATAATTTGCTCGGGTAAACCTGGACCATCCAGGTTTATCCATTTTAGGAGGCTTTCGACCATGTTTAAAAGAGCGTTCTTACTGGTTTTGTTATGCCTTCTTTTTGTACCCGTACTCCTTTATACCCCGGCTGAAACCACCGATAGTTCCCCGGACGTTTTCGTCATAGCTGTAAAAGGAGAAATTGGACCATCATGGCTCCTCTATCTGGAACGGTCCCTTGCGGAAGCTGAACTAGCAGGAGCCCAGGCTATTGTTTTGGATATGGATACACCGGGTGGTTTTGTGGATACGG
The DNA here is from genome assembly GCA_007122565.1 of Syntrophomonadaceae bacterium. GTDB lineage: Bacteria > Bacillota > Dethiobacteria > DTU022 > UBA8154 > UBA8154. The sequence goes on from SKTJ01000064.1 coordinate 2,795, forward strand.
CACTGTTGGCACGGGAATACCTGGGGCAATTTGATGGCCCGGTTTATGCTTATGTTAACCCCCGTGCCCTTTCTGCCGGCGCGTACCTGGCTCTCACTGCTGATCAAATTTATATGGCACCCGGTTCCACGATTGGTGCCGCTGAACCGCGACTGGCCGGGAGCGGGGAGGTAACCGACGAGAAGTTTCTTTCTTCCTGGGAAGCGGAAATGCGCGGTGTGGCAGAGTTGCGGGATCGGGACCCCCGTCTGGCCTCGGCCATGGTACGCCGTGAAATAGAAATCGAAGACTTGGTGGAAGCAGGAAAACTGCTGACCCTTACAGCCAAGGAAGGAGAAAATTTTGGTTTTAGTGATGGCACGGCTGAATCTCTGCCGGTAATGCTTGAGCTTGCCGGTATTTCCGGTAGCCCCGTGATTAGGACAACCCCCACTCCCTGGGAGCAACTTGGTGGCTGGTTGATCAATCCTATGGTTGCCACTGCCATTCTTTCCCTGGCATTTCTTTTCCTGTTTGTGGAAATTCTCACCGCTGGTTTCGGTGTGGCCGGGCTGCTGAGTATCCTCTGTTTCGGCCTTTATTTTGGGGGACATCTCTTTTCCGGTGTGAGTGGCTGGCCAGCTGTTTTCCTTTTCCTTTTTGGTGTGGTGCTAATTCTGGTTGAGGCATTTATGCCCGGTTTTGGCATCTTTGGTATCGGCGGCCTTGTAGCTGTATCAGCTTCCATTGTTCTTTCAGCAGCTACTGCGGTGGAAGGCCTGCGCATATTGATTTATTCTTTTTTCCTTTCCGCCATATTCAGTTATTTTGCTTTCCGTTACTTTCACCGCCGTGGTATGCTCAGGCGCTTTATTCTGTTGGATCAGGCAACACGTGAGGAAGGTTACAGTACCGGGGCAATGATGGGCCATCTGGTGGACAAAGAAGGGATTACCATAACCCCGCTGCGGCCCTCCGGTATTGTGGAAGTGGAGCATACCCGTTACGATGTGGTTAGTGAAGGCTCCTTTGTTCCGGCAGGGGTGAGGGTAAAGGTTGTCAGGGTTGAGGGAAGTCGGGTTGTTGTGAGGACATTAACGCAGGAGTCAGAATAAGAGAGGGGTAAGGATAAAGAGGCTACTACAGTGCAGACTATTATTTAAGTATTATACTATTGTAGTAGTTTGGTGAACACTAAACTTTAATTAAGAGAAAGGATGATTTATTTTGGAACCATTGATACCGTTGTTGTTTATTATTGTTCTTGTTATTATTGCCTTCTCCATAATCTTTAGTTTTATCCCCCTAAGACTATGGATTGCCGCCCTGTCTTCAGGGGTAAGGGTGGGTATTATCACCCTAATCGGGATGCGTCTGCGCCGTGTTATACCTGCGAGGGTAGTGGAACCACTGATTAAAGCTACCAAAGCGGGTCTGCAGCTAAATGTTAACAAGCTGGAGGGTCATTACCTGGCCGGAGGAAACGTGGACCGGGTGGTCAACGCCCTGATCGCTGCCCAACGGGCAAATATAGATCTGGGATTTGAACGGGCCGCTGCCATCGATTTGGCGGGTCGTGACGTTCTGAAAGCTGTACAGATGAGTGTGAACCCCAAGGTGATTGAAACTCCCACGGTGGCTGCAGTTGCCAGTGACGGCATCGAGGTCAAAGCCAAGGCGCGGGTTACCGTAAGAGCTAACATTGAACGGCTTGTCGGTGGAGCGGGGGAAGAGACGATTATTGCCCGCGTCGGTGAGGGGATTGTTACTACCATCGGTTCAGCAAAAAATCACAAACAAGTGCTGGAGAATCCGGACAATATCTCTACCACAGTACTCAACAAGGGTCTGGATGCGGGCACGGCCTATGAAATCCTCTCTATTGATATTGCAGATGTTGATGTGGGCAAGAATATCGGCGCCCAGTTGCAAACAGATCAGGCGGAGGCGGACAAGCGCATTGCCCAGGCCAAGGCAGAAGAACGGCGTGCCATGGCTGTGGCACGGGAGCAGGAGATGATCGCCGCAGTACAGGAGATGCGCGCCAAGGTTGTGGAGGCAGAAGCGGAAATACCCCGTGCTTTGGCCCAGGCACTGCGCGAGGGCAAACTGGGAGTAATGGATTACTATAATATGCAAAATATCTATGCGGACACGCAAATGCGCGATTCCATTGCCAAGCTGGACAAGGATGATAAGAGTGGAGAAGAGGGCAGATAGCCGATGAAGAAGTCTTCCATTTCTAATAAGTGAAGTGGGAGCTGTACGCATACCCCTGTTGGAGCAAAATGCCCTGGCCGGGGTATGTTTCTAAGTAAAGTTTCTGAAATAAAGATTAACGGAGGATCTGTCAAGATAATGAACAGATTGCGTAAATTTTTTTTTACCGGCATCATCGTGTTACTTCCCCTGATCATAACGGTATATGTGCTCCTTGTTATCTTTAACCTGGTTGACGGGTTACTGGCGGAACTTATTGAAAAACTTGTGGGGTTCCCCCTGCCGGGTTTGGGAATACTCCTTACAGTTATTTTTGTCCTGCTGGTGGGGTTGGTGGCCACCAATGTGATCGGCAAACGAATCATCGCTCTTTTTGAACGGGTTTTTACACGCATACCCATGGTCAAGATCATCTACGGTGCAGTAAAGCAAATTATTGATGCTTTCTCAATTCAGCCGCGGGACGCTTTCCGGCGTGTGGCCCTTGTGGAATATCCCCGCCGCGGCATTTATGCCATCGGCTTTGTTACAGGGGAAGGGACAGGGGAGGTGCAGGAGAAGACGGCGGCACAGGTGTCCAGTATCTTTATCCCCACCACGCCCAACCCAACCTCCGGAATGCTGCTGCTAGTACCTCAGACGGAAATAACATACCTGGATATGAGTGTTGAGGAAGGGCTGAAGTGGATTATCTCCGGAGGCGTGGTCAATCCCCGCAAAACCTTAAACGACAAGCGAGGTGTTTAAGCAATGGAATTTCTTTTTATATTATTTGTGCTCTATATGATTTTTTCTGCTGTAGCAAGGGGACTGAGAGCTGCGGCGGCGCAGAAAAATCCTCCGCAGCAGCAGAGTGCACGTGATTTTCCTGATCTAAAGTTAGGTGAAGATACTAAGTTATCAACTGAACCAGCAGGGTCCGTCTGGTCGGGACACCTTTATCCGGATGAGCCCCTGCTGCAGCAGGAGACAGTGGTTGATGAAAAACATTATGTTCCGGGGCAAAGAATGAAACCGTCCATGCGGGAAAAGCAATCCCGAAAAGACGAATTGCCCAGTGGTGCCCGTTCCCAGCAGCGCGAGGTTTCTTCTCGTCCCATCCGTGATAAAAAGGGACCTAAACAAACAGCTCAACCAAAGCGGGGTCTGGATTATTTAATACGGAGTAAAAATCTACCTCTGGCTATCATTGCTGCCGAGGTGATTTCTCCCCCCCGGAGTAAAAAACCCTATTCCCAACGCAACAGGATTTGACAAGGACAGTTTTTTCGCCTTACTGACATAACCCCGCTTTTATGGCATAAATTAATTATAGCAGCAGGCGGGGGAAGGAGGCGTTACCTTGTGCGACACAGGCCCTCGGGCGAAGACAAAAAAAAGTGGCAGGAGAGTTTGGCCGATTTCTTCGAACTGCCCAAGGAACTCCTCTGCAATCTGCCCCGTATCACCCTGATCGGTGATGTGCAAATGTTGCTTGAGAACTACGGGGGGATTATCGAGTACAATGACGAAATCCTGCGGTTGAAGGTGCGTGAGGGAGAAGTCGTTGTGGCGGGCAAAAATCTTACAATAAAAAACTTCCTAAGCGACGAACTATTAATCGAGGGAAAAATCATCTCCGTGGAATACCGGTAGCCCCCCGGGAAGGCGGCAAATAATCCTTGCTAAAACACGGGGAGCTTTTTTACAGTTATCTTGTTATCTCCCTGGAAGGACGGGGCCTGATCCGGCTGTTAAACCTTACAGCAGATTCTGGTATCCACTTCTGGGATCTCCAGTTTTGCGAAAGTGAAAGCCGGCGTGCGACGGTAAAAATCCGGACAAAGGATTTTAAGAGGTTGCGTCCGCTCCTGCACAAAACAGGTTGCCGCGCTTTTATTTTACAGAAAAGCGGTTCTCTAATCTTATATTTGCTGACCAGGCGCCGTAAAGGAATACTTGTCGGTTTGCTTGTCTTTTCCTTAGTGCTCTATGTACTTTCTTTTTTTGTATGGAGTATCGGCGTAGAGGGGAATGACCGGGTCAGTACGGCTCATATCATAAGTGTCTTGGAAGATCACGGCATCAGACACGGGATGCCGAAAAGAGAACTGGATCTGCCTGGGCTGGAACACCTCCTGCTACTGGAGATCAGGGATTTAACATGGGTTGGGGCCAATATGAGGGGTGCATATCTTCATATCCAGGTTGCGGAGCGGCTTCGTGAACCGGTACCTGATGTGGAAAATAATCAGGTAGACTTGGTGGCTGCCAAGGACGGCCTCGTGATGAATGTGCTGGTGTTGGCAGGCGAAGCAATCGTGCAACCTGGTGATACGGTGTTGGAGGGGCAAATGCTTGTCCGGGGTGGCGTGCTTTCGAGCGAGCATATGCTACACGATGAATGGAGTCCGGAACATGCAGATCTGGAGCGGTACGCGGTGCGGGCACGGGGGATTGTAGATGCTAAGGTCTGGTACGAAAGCATTGCGGAGGTCCCCCTGCAGCGTGTGGAAAAGATTATTACGGGGCGGCAAACCACTGCGCTGACCCTTTCACTGCCACAGCGAAGCATTCTCTTTTGGGGGCCGGACGCAACGCCATATCGAAACTATGAGGTGGAAAAAATTAAACACCGCCTCGTATGGAGGAATCTTAGCCTGCCTGTCGAATTGATTAGTAATAGTTACCGGGAACTGGCTGTCAGGGTGGTAGAGATTACTCCCTATGAGGCCTTGCGTCAGGCTCGGGAAAAAGCCTTCAGTGATGTGCGTTCACAACTCCCCCGGGGGGCTGATATTAAGAGGCAGTTTGGTGAAGAATATTATTTCCCCGAACTGGGTATTGTGGGGTACCGGGCCGTTGTGGAAACGCTGGAGGATATTGCTGTTCCACAGAGATTGCAGGAAAACTGAAAGGATGTTGTCTTTTGCATAAAATGCCGGCCGAGCAAAAGGTCGTGCTTCAGAGTCTGGAGGAGTCTTTTCCCTTGCTGGGCAAGTTTGATGAACATATCCCCCTGATTGAGGAGAGCTTTGCCGTACGGGTTATTCCACGGGGGGACGAGCTTTATTTACAAGGTGATAAAAAAGATGTGGAGTGTGTTTCCCTACTTTTTCAGGAACTCCTTACACTGGTCAGGGAGGGGCATATTCTTACAACTGCCGAATTTGTTTACGCCTTGAAACTGACGAGGCGCGGCGAGGTGGGGCAAATACGCAGCCTTTTTAACGACCTGTTGTTAGTGACCGGGCGGGGCAAGAAGATCAGCCCCAAAACGCCTGGCCAAAAGTGTTATGTGGAAGCACTGCGTCATAATGACATCGTTTTTGGTATCGGTCCGGCTGGGACGGGAAAAACCTACCTGGCCATGGCTATGGCAGTGTATGCCCTCAAAAATAAGATTGTGCAGCGGCTTATTTTAACGCGGCCGGCAGTGGAAGCGGGGGAGCACCTGGGATTCCTACCGGGAGACCTCCACGACAAGGTGGACCCTTATCTGCGGCCTTTATATGATGCTCTCTATGATTTAATGGGTGTTGACAACTTTTTGAAGAACAAAGAAAAGGGTATTATTGAGCAAGAACTGCGGATGTACGATGATCACCCCGATCGCCGTATCTATAAGAACTTGTTGAATGCCATGTATCATAATCATCCCGTCAAATTAGACATTGGTGGCTCTGTGGAGTCAATTCATGAAATCAATGTGGAGTGGCTAATGAAGTGCTATAAAACGTTTTATCATCCCAGTAATATGGCCATATTTGTTATTGGAGATGTAGATGGGAAGCAAGTGCATGAGACAATAGCTGAAGATATGGCCAAACGCAATTACCCACCGGCCGAGAAAATAAAGCGGATTTACCCAACCGAGCCTGGAGAAATTAAAGAAGCGTGGGTGGAAGAATCCTTGAGTATTTCACGCCCCCGGTATCTCCTGGGTATTAAAGACCACCCGAACACCAACGGTGGTGGCTTGTTGAAGCAGCAGCTAGCCATGAACTTAGCATGGCGGATGA
>SKTJ01000212.1 GCA_007122565.1 Syntrophomonadaceae bacterium
CGCTCAAACACGTAGCATGTGGAAACCCCGGTCCGGCAAAGCCTTTTGATCGAGCCTGAACGGTTACTCACAGGTAATCCTGAACCCCTTTGTGCTATTTTCAAGAGAGCTGAGTTGTTACGCATGGACAAATAATTAGAAGGCTTGTGAATAGGCCGGAAATATTTGACCATGGTTCAGTTCTTACGGTATAATAAACGGCAATAGTGTAATTTGTCATTTTTTCCGGAAAGGAGTGTAGCAAAAACCATGCCCCGACCCCCAAAAAAGCGTAATATTGATTTTTTACCCGACCTCACCTATTTTAAACCGGCCGGTGTACCCCTGAAAAACCTCAGGGAAGTATCCCTCGGTTTTGAGGAACTGGAAGCCATTCGCCTCAAAGACCTGGAGGGTCTGGAGCAAGAGGCCTGTGCCGTACGCATGGGCATATCCCGCCCTACCTTTCACCGTATCATCGTGCAGGCCCGTCAAAAACTGGCCCGGGCGCTGATCGAAGGAAAAGCGATCCGCATTGAGGGAGGTAATTATCGCCTCTCCCAAAGTCTGCTTCACTGTTCCAAATGCGGTTTTACCGGGCGGGCAGTGGATCCTGGAAAAGGTACGCCGGAAAAAGATAAACCGGGAAAATGTCCCCGTGAGCTTAAAGATTGCTGTCCCCGCTGCGGCTCCGAAAATGTTCAATTTGCCGCACAAAAGCATACTCCCCCCAGAGAAACACACAATCCCCCCCACCGCAGGGTGCGCAAGTCTCCTCCGGAAAAGAATGTAACAGGTGAAACGGGTAAAAACAATGATTGAGCTGGTATAAAAGGAGGCTGTATCATGAAAACTTATAAGATTGCCGTAATCCCCGGAGACGGCTCTGGTCCCGAGATGGTACGGGAGGGAGTCAAGGTGTTGCAAGCAGCAGCAGACCGTTTCGCTTTCAGGCTCGATTTTACCACCCTCCCCTATGGTGGGGATTATTACCTGGAAAAAGGAGAAGTACTCCCTGCCGGAGCGGTTGAAGGATTAAAACAGTTCGATGCCATTTTTCTCGGGGCGATCGGGCACCCCGATGTAAAACCGGGCATCCTGGAAAAGGGCATCCTCTTAAATCTCCGCTTCGAACTGGATCAATACATAAACCTGCGTCCCGTCAAATTGTTCCCGGGAATTGATACACCCTTGAAAGATAAGGGACCCGCCGACATTGATTTTGTCGTGGTGCGGGAAAATACGGAAGGCCTCTATGCCGGCAGCGGCGGGTTTCTGCGCCGCGGAACGCCGCACGAGGTGGCCATCCAGGAATCGGTAAACACCCGTCTGGGAGTGGAAAGATGCCTGCGTTACGCGTTTCGCTACTGCCGTGAACACGGTAAAAAGAGCAAACTTACCCTTTGCGGCAAAACCAACGTCCTTACCTATGCCTTTGACCTCTGGGAGCGGGCCTTTCACGAAGTGGGAGCGGAATACCCGGATGTGACAAGGGATTACGCCCATGTGGACGCCATCTGCATGTGGATGGTGAAGAATCCGGAACTATTTGACATCATCGTTACAGACAACATGTTCGGCGATATTATAACCGACCTGGGTGCCATGATACAGGGCGGTATGGGAATTGCCGCAGGTGGTAACATCAACCCGGAGGGTACCTCCATGTTTGAGCCCATCGGCGGTTCCGCACCCCGCTATGCCGGAAAAAACGTAATCAATCCCCTCGCCTCCATCTGTGCCGGGGGCATGATGCTGGAACACCTGGGGGAAACAGAAGCCGCAGCCGCGGTTGAGCAGTCAGTGATGACCATCTGCGCCACCCGAATCAAAAGCCTGGGAGCCGGGCGCATGGGTTACAGTACCAGCGAAGTGGGCGACTTGGTTGTAGGCGAACTACTCAGCAGTCAGAATGAGAAATAATCTAATTTAAGGTTGTAAAAACCAATTTAAAAAAACAACATCCCCTATTTCTATTAGAAATGGGGGATGTTTTGCTTAAATGTTACCCTTGAGATGAGATTCAAAGGATTACTTTGAAAAATTTCATTCTTTGATAATTCAGATGGGGAATCATCTGTTGTATCCATTTGTTCTTATAAAGAATATGCTAAGTAACCTGTTTTTTTTGGGTTAATAAAAAATATTGGTTTGAAAAAAAGAAGGGGGTAAATATGGTCGACTTTCTTAAGAATCCTTTAGTGCAATATATCCCCATAAGAGTTAGCAACTCCAGCGAAGGATTTTGGCAAAATCCTTTATATAATGATTCGGAAATTTTTGTATATAAAGACCTTGAAGATTTATCAGCCACTCTTTCCCAATTGAGATTACCGCAAATCAACCCTCTCCCTGAGGATAATCTGGCAATAGTAGCCCTAAATTTCAAAGCAGAAAGGATTTATTACCGTTTCCTTACTGTTAAGCTTATTGGGCAAAAGAAAAAGGATTACTATCATATATTTTCTATTACAAATAAATATTTTCCCAAACGTATCCGTCTCCTTCACTTCACCCTTTTTACTCAAGCAGGCGAGAAATTAGCTTGGAAGAATATTAAGATTTAATAAAAAATATAGCTTGTATCAGCAGGTATTTGGCAGATTATACCGAATACGTTAATTAAGATTTAACAAATCGAGGGGGATAACCATGCAGAAAAAGATGATTTACCGCCAGTGGGTTTTGTTTATTATCTTCTTTGTTATTGGCCTTTGGGGCTTGGTGAGGGTTTTTATGGAGGGTTTTCAATTCATACCCTTTTTATTCACTATACTCCAAATCATGGCTTCGCTCTTGCTGTTAAAATGGAATATATTTGATAATTGATAAGGGCAGTATTATAGCAGTGAATATTGTCGATTGTTTCTGTAAACGTAGCAAAGGGGACAGACCCTTTTAAAGCTTTGCGCGAGGGCCTGTTGAAGAAGCATTCTTTGGACTCACTGATTTTTTTTTATTCTTTATTTTTAAAAAGTCGTCTACCTGCCACCTTTAACAGGAAAAGGGGAATAGCAGACATGCGGTGCAGACGGGAAGGCTCCCTTAGCAGTCGGTAAAACCACTCCAACCCGGCCCGCTGCATCCAGCGTGGTGCACGACGTACCTTGCCGGCCAGCACGTCCAGGCTCCCTCCCACGCCGATGGCAACACAGGGCGGCAGCTTATCCTTATGGCGATAGATCCATTTCTCCTGCCGGGGTGCACCGAGGGCTACAAAGAGGAGGCGAGGCCGCCTTGCCCGTATTTGCGCTACAATTGCCTCCCCTTCCACATCGTTAAAATATCCGTGATGACTGCCGGCGATATTAAGCCCGGGGCAACACTCGTGCATACGGAGCAAAGCCTGCTGCAACACCTCTGGGCTGCTTCCCAGAAAAAAAACAGGTACCCCTTCCCGGGCCGCCTCCTGCAAACATGCCAGCATCAGGTCGAACCCGGCCACCCGCTCCGGCAGAGAAAAACCACACATGCGTGCGGCCAGCAAAACCCCTGCGCCGTCCGCCGTCACCAGTTCCGCATCTTCCAGGATCCGGGCCAACTCCCTGTCCTGCAAGCTGGCGTAGAGCATCTCTGCGTTAGCCGTAACCACCTGACAGGCCTCCTCTGCCTCCCAGGCACGGCGCACCGCCGCCACGGCCTGATCCATGCTTAGCACATTAACCGGTCGATTCAATATTCTTATCCGAACACTATCCGTCCCCAGCCGTCCCGGGCCGCCGGATGCATCACCGGCTACCGCCGCTTTAGGATTGTTTGATATTGTTCCCCTTGACATAGCGCTCCACCAGTTGGCGGATCCCCTCCTCCTCCGGCAGCACATAGCTGATCCCCTGAATGCTACCCACTCTCCCAGGCAGGGTAAAGGTATTGATCTCTGCAATATCCACGCTTTTCAACTTGTTGGCCAGGATGATCGCCTGGCTTAACTCCATATCAGTCTTTATATTTTGAGCCAATTCCGGTATGAGGCGGTGCAACTTGAGCACGTTGCGAAAAGCAAGCATCTCTTCCAGTATTACTGTAAGCAGCTTTTGCTGCCGCTGCACCCTTCCCAGATCCCCGTAACCGTCACTGCGCCAGCGAACATACTGCAGCGCCTTGTCGCCGTCCAGCAGCTGTGGCCCCGGGTCCAGCTCAATTGTTACATCGATGCCATAGTAACGCATCCTCGTCTCCACATCGTACTCAATGCCTCCCAATATATCCACAATACGCTTAAAACCGCTAAAATCAGTGGTCATATAATAATCTACTTTTATACCCAGAAATTTCTCCACCGTTTCCCGTGTCAACCCCACCTCACCGAATGCGTGAGCATGGTTGATCTTATCCAAGCCCCGGCCCGGTATCTCCACACGCATGTCCCGCGGTATGGAAATAATATTGATCTCATCGTTGCGTTGATTGAGGGTAAGTAACATGATTGTATCGGCTCGCATAACCTCATCACGGGAATCAAGGCCAAGCATCATGATGGTCATCACATCAGGCAGGGACTCCGGATCATCCGCAGCAGTTCCTTTGCCAGAATTATCTTTGCTTCCGGGCAGAACTACTTCATAAGCCTCGTCCCAGGCCGTCTTTAACCATCCCGCAGCAACGAGGATAAGGATAACCATGAATATTGTCCCGTAAAAAAAGAACCCCCGTTTCTGGCCACGTTTCTTTCTTTTCTTTCCACCCTGCTTATTGTTTTGTTCTTTGCTATTTTTAACGCTCATTTTAGCTAACCTTTCCTCGCTTCTATGGTTATGTATTTTCTGTCTAATCCTGACATATTATTATACCTTATACCCTCTCTCAGGGAAAGAGTGGGAAATTATTAAAATTAGATAACAAGAACTCATACTGGAGAATTCAAAAGGCTCCGATTTATGATTCCGGCGTTACTGGAGACTGTGAGCAGCCCGCCGGCAGGAAAACGAAATCTGGTTATAATACTAATATTTACCATAACCCTTACAACCATCCCTGTATAATAACAGCTTGAGAGCGAAATGGCAAAAATTCTTAGTCAGGCAGATGTATCCCCGTTAGAAGTGGGCTATCCGACTTGAGTTTTGCCTATCACCTTTTCTGCTTCCTGCTTCTTGCTTCTTGAATCTTACCTCCTGCCTCCTGCTTCCTGCTTCTTACTTCTTGTACCTTGTATCCATATTCCCAAATCATCGAGCAGGGTGTAAACCACCGGGACAAAGATTAACGTAATAATCGTGGAAACGGCCAGGCCGCCCACAATTACAATGGCCATGGGAGCCTGCACGTCTGCCCCTTCGCCCAGGCCCATGGCCAGAGGCAGCATTCCCAGGATCGTGGTCGCAGTCGTCATCAGGATGGGGCGCAGGCGCACCGGCCCAGCTTCCCTGATCGCATCATCACGCTTGTAGCCCCGTTCGCGGCGCAGGATATTGATATAGTCCACCAGCACGATCCCGTTGTTTACCACAATCCCGCTCAACATAATTACCCCGATAAAAGCGGGGACACTTAATGCTTTACCCGTAATAACAAGGGCGAGCAGAATACCAATAAAGGTTTGGGGCAGGGCGAACATGATAATAAAGGGGAAAAGGAGCGATTCAAACTGGGCAGCCATAATCATGTAAACGAGAACAATGGATAAGGCCAGCGCCAGGCCCAGACTGGCATAAGATTCCTGAATATCGGCCAGTTCCCCACCGTATTCCAAGGAAAAGCCCAGCGGTAAATCAAGCGTGGCGAGCTGCTGCTGCACATCCCGCATTACGCTGCCAATATCCCGCTCCCAGAGTTGCCCCTGCACATAGGCAGTGCGCACCTGATTTTCGCGGATAATCGTTTGTGGCCCCGTACCCATCTCCACTTCTGCCACCTGTCCGAGGGGGATACTCTGTCCATGGGGTGTAAGCAGGGGGAGCATGCGCAGGTTGCCCAAATCCGTCACCGCCAGGATCTCACTTCCCTTCACACGAACGTCATATTCACTGCCCCCCACGCGGTAACGGGTAATCACATTACCATCCAGGGAAGTACGCACCACTGAGGCCACCTGGGCGGTGGAGACTCCCAGGGCCGCAGCCCGTTCCCGGTCCAGGCGTACATGCACCTCCGGGCGCCCATGGGCGAAACTGGTGGAGATCTCCCGCGTCCCTTCCACACCCTCCACAATACGTGCAACCTCAGCAGAGATCTCCTGTAGGATTTCCAGGTCATCCCCCTTTACGGCTATGTTGATCGGAGCAGCATCTCCGCCAAAGCCGCCGCTTAACATATCCTGATCCTCCACAGTTATATCAACGCCGGGAACCTGTCCCAGGTCACGCCGCAACCGTTCCGCCACCATGCTTGTAGTGGCGCGCCGCTCGCCCTGCCCCACCAGCGAAAGATAGAGCAGCCCTTTTTCCGGTGTGAGGCTTTCAAAAAAACCACCCTCTGTCCCGATAGAGGAAAAGACCGTCTCTACTTCAGGGTATGCGCCTCCGCCAATCAACTCCTCAATATCCATGGCTACATCCCCTGTCTCCTGCAGCGAACTTCCCACCGGCAGATCCAATTTGACGAAAATCATACCGCTGTCATCAGACGGTAAAAATTCATAACCGATGAGCGGAATCATTGTTAAAGAGAGGAGCAGCGCTCCCATTACCAGACCCACCACCAACCAGCGGCGGCGCAGCGCCTTTTCCAACAGAATACCATAAAAATGATAAGCTTTATCCAAAAATCTTTGCATTGCATTATGGGATATATTAACAATTCCACGGTGTTGCTGTTCAAAGGACGATACGCGGGCAGAGAGGGCAGGCACAACGGTTACAGCCACCACCAGGGAAGCGAGGAGGGCAAAGGCAACGGTCCAGGCCAGGGGAGCAAAGATGATCGACGCAATACCCTCCACAAAAACAGAGGGGATAAAAACCACCACCGTGGTCAGGGTGGCCGCTGTGATCGCCCCTGTAACCTCGCGGCTGCCTGCAATAGCAGCCTCACGGGGTTTTTCCCCCTGTTTGCGGTAGCGATAAATATTTTCCAGAATCACAATGGCATTATCCACCATCAACCCCACTCCCAGGGCTAACCCGCCCAGCGTCAAAATGTTCAGTGTCATGTTGCGGAAATACATGAGCATGAACACGGCGATCACAGAAATGGGAATAGCGGTGCTGATAATCAGGGTCGAAGCAAAGCTACCCAAAAATAAAAAAAGGACTAAAATAGCGAGCAAAGCGCCAAACAGCACAATGGTGATCACGTTATTAATGGCAACAACGATAAACTCACTCGTATCGATGGCGATGATAAAATGAACGTTACCGGGCAACTCGTTTTCCAGCAGCTGCATCTCCCGCTGCACCGCCGCAGCAACCCGCACCGTATTTGAATCAGACTGCTTGCGCACGTTCAGGGAAACAATATTCTGGCCGTTCATGCGGGAGATTACCTGGTCCTCCTTGTAGGCGAGTTGTACTGCAGCCACATCCCGCAGGAAAACTGCTCCCCCCCCATCCTGGCCGATGACGATCCCTTCCATTTCCTCAAGGGAACGGAACTGGCCAAGCGTACGCACCTGAAACTGCCGCCCTCCCGCGGAAAATTCCCCGCCCACGAAATTCAAATTTTCCGTTACCAGGGCCTGTTCAAGCTGCGCCAGCGGCACCCCGGTGGCGGCGAGGCGTTGCAGATCCACACGCACATCCACCTCGGAAACAAGGCCACCCTCTACGCTTACAGCTGCCACACCTTCGATCCGCTCAAGCCGGTTTTTCACCACATCGTTGGCCAGCGTAGTCAGGGCGGCCCGCTCCATATCCCCACCCATTCCCACCTGCAATACGGGCAGCAGGGCAGGATCAAAGCGGAAGATCATGGGGCTTCCCGCTCCTGCCGGGAGAAAGCCCCTTACCATATCCACACTTTCCCGCATCTCCAGTGAAGTAAAATCCATATCCGCGCCCCAGTTAAACTGAGCCAATACGATGGAGGAACCGGCAGATGAACGGGAGGTCATGCTCTGCAGATTACTGAGGCTGCCGATCGCTTCCTCCAGGGGGCGGCTCACCATATTCTCCACTTCTTCCGGTCCCGCCCCTTCATACTCGGTCCAGACAATGACCATGGGAAGGTCCATATCGGGAAAAAGATCCACAGGCAGACGCACAAAAGAAACGGTGCCCAGGACAAGTACCACCATCACTGCCATGAGGACGGAGATGGGACGATTAATGGCCAGCTTGCTCAGGTTCACCGTTTCACCTTCCTCCTGTTGAGGGGATCGTGTCCCGCACCCACAAAAAATTAATTCATGACTGACCGGGATTTATGCAAAACAGGGCGGATACTTAAGACCCCGCCCTAGCTAGTCTAACCAGCTTTAATGTTAATTTACGCGTAGCCGCTGGGGATACCCCCCTACTGTCACCTGTCAACTGCCTTTACGGCGTCGCCGTCGTTTAGACTGCGGGGAGCTCTGGCAATAATAGGGAGCGCGGACAGCTCTCCCTCCACCTGCACCTGCACCATTCCTTCGATCTGCTCACCTGTTTTAACCTCCACAGTACGGGCGTAACCTTCATCATAGAAGAAAATATAATCACGGCCGTCACGCTGTTGCACTGCCGCGGTGGGAACAACAACAGCATTCTCCCAGTAGCGTGTCTGTAAAACGACGCGGGCAAACATTCCGTGCTTGATCAGCCCTTCTTCGTTGGGCAACTCCACCCGCAACTGGAAAGAACGATTTCCAGCCAGAGCCGCGGGGCTAATCTCGCGGATC
>SKTJ01000221.1 GCA_007122565.1 Syntrophomonadaceae bacterium
TTGAGCGTAGCGAGTTTTGAATGTCGCCGGTTCGGCAAAGGCTACTGCTATTATTAATCTTTTATTGAGCCTGACAGCCCCGAATGTGCATCCTGCAACCCGTGCGTCAGTGGGCAGCCGCCCCTACGAAATCGCGATGGTTTTATCTTTCGACTTTCGACATTTGACTTTTGACTGTTTTTTGTTTAACTGGGAGACAATAATATATATGAAGACAGATTATCCCCGCAAAATAATATTTGATATGGACGGTGTGATCACAAGCGAGGAGTGTTACTGGAATACGGCGGCCCTGGTTGTCTGGGAGTTGCTTTTTAGTGAGCGCGGCCTTGCCCTGCCGGCACCCCCTTCTCTGCCTCCCTTTGAGCCGGCACCGGACCCTTCCCGGGTTGCTGCGGTGCGGCGCGTCATTTTTCAGGATGACAGGGTGATTACCTTTTTCAAACAGCGCGCTCTTAATTCTAACTGGGATCTTGCCTTCTATACCTTTGCATTTCAATTGGCCCTGTTCCTGAAGCATTCTTCCTCCTTATTACAGGATGGAGCCGCAGACCTTTTTGGCGGGGACTTTAACTTGGACCAACTTCCCCGCCTCAAAAACAGCCTTGCCTCCCCACAGGCAGAACAACCCTGGAGTCCCCCGTTTGCTGAAATTTTAAGTGAGTGGGCCGGTGAGGCCACGGGTGCGGATTTAGGGCCAAAACTCCATGCTTTGCTGCCTCAGGGTTCTCCCGCTGCTGCACTGCCCCTTTCTGTATTTACCAATGCTTCTCCTCTCTGGCATAGCGTGCGCCGTAATTTTCAGGAGTGGTATTTCGGTGAAGCTGGATACGCGGCCCTCTATGGGCAGGCACCGAAAACTCCCGGTAAGCGTGGATTTATTACGGAGGAGCAACCCCTGCTGCCTGTGGAACAGGTAAAAAAAACCCTGGGGGAGTTGCGCCGCAATGGCTGGACCCTTGGCGTCGCCACGGGTCGGCCCCACAACGAACTGCTTCCCCCGCTGAAGCAGATGGGCATCCTGGAATACTTTGATAGTGGCTCTGTGGTCACTTTTGATTTGGTTGAGGAAGCACAACAAACAGCTACAGCAGCGGGGGAAACCCTTTCTCTCGGTAAACCCCATCCCTTCTCCCTGCTCAGGGCCTACTGGGGAAATGGTTACCCGCAGCAATCCCTTTTAGCTCCACCTTTCCCCTCACCTCCTGCCGGGAGTTGTTACTTTGTGGGGGATGCCCCGGCGGATCTACTGGCGGCCCGGGCGGCGGATGTTTCCTTTATCGCCGTATTAACGGGCCACGACGGTGTATCCGGTAAAAAAAATTTTGAGGGACAGGGTGCCGCTGCTATCCTGCCTGACATTACTCATATCCCTGCCTGTCTCTTGGGGTGATCTAGCAGTAAGGATCCAGTAGTCAGTAGTCAGTAGTCAGGAGAAAAGATAATGGAAAAGACTGGAGTTGGCTTTTTTCCAGATTTATCTTTTCCTTTCCAACTTTCCAACTTTCCAACTTTATTAAGAGCCGACTGTTCCCGGGTGATGCTTGTTTTTAAGCTTACTTTCTAGTAGAATAGTTTTCCAAGGGAGAGATTACGGCCCTGGTGAACGAACCAGGCGACCATGTTCTCCGCTTTAAAAATGGAGGCAAAAGTTTATGGGTTTTATTGATTTATTCAGCGGTGTTATATCTAAAGTTTATAATCCTCAGGCCAAGGAAGTAAAAAAGATCCAGCGCTATGTGGAAGAAGTGAACACGTATGAGGAGCGGATGCAAGCCCTCAAAGACAGCCAGTTTCCGGAGATGACTGTCAGCTTCAGGGAACGGCTGGAAAATGGGGAGACTACATTTGATATACTTCCGGAGGCGTTTGCCCTGGCCCGGGAGGCGGCGCGCCGCGTCCTGGGAATGTGGCCCTACAATGAGCAGGTGCTTGGCGGGGTGGTGCTGCACCAGGGAAGGATTGCGGAGATGAAAACGGGTGAGGGGAAAACACTGGCGGCTACCATGCCTGCCTATCTTAATGCCATCAGCGGCAAAGGGGTCCATATTGTAACAGTCAACGATTACCTGGCACAGCGGGACTGTGCATGGATGGGCCCCGTATACGAGATGCTCGGACTTACTGTGGGTGTGATCGTGCACGGGCTTGATGCCCGGCAGCGGCGGGAAGCGTACCGGGCTGATATTACATACGGCACCAACAATGAGTTCGGCTTTGATTACCTGCGGGACAACATGGTGCTGCATCAGGAGCACCTGGCACAGCGGCCGCTGCACTATGCCATCGTGGACGAAGTGGACAGTATCCTCGTTGACGAGGCCCGTACCCCCCTGATTATTTCCGGAAGATCCAATGTTAAAGAGGATGTTTCAGGTTTTAAGAACTGGAAACAAACGGTGGAATCCCTAATCAGAAAGCAAAAAAGCATGGTCAATGAATTTTTAACAAAAGCAGCAGAAAATATTAAAAATGGCAACCTTGAAGAAGCGGCTGAGAAGCTCTTACTTGCACTACGCGGTGACCCGAAAAACAAGAAACTGCTTGAACTGCTTAAAGAGCCGGGGGTCAGCAAGCAGGTGGAAAGAGTGCGGCACGAGTATGGAAACAAGCTCCATCAATTCCTTGATGACAACCTTTATTTTTACATTGAAGAGGCGACCAACCTGGCAGTGATCCTTTCCGAGATGGAGAGTATACTGGCCGAACGGGATCCGGGCATTAAAGCCTTCATTGGAAATAAACAAATGGAACTTGAGGACGATGAGGAGAAAAACCAGTCCCAAAATAGTGAACTTGAACAAGATAAGGCAGATGAGGAGAAAAACCGGCTCTACAACGAAGGAAGCCGCCATTATTCCGATATACAAACCTTACTCAAAGCCTACTCTTTATTTGAAAAGAACGTGGATTATGTAGTGCAAAACGATAAAGTGACAATTGTGGATGAGTTTACGGGACGATTGATGCACGGCAGGCGCTATTCGGAAGGGCTGCATCAGGCCATCGAAGCAAAAGAAGGAGTACGCATTGAGGAAACGACCCGCACCCTGGCTTCCATCACCTTCCAAAACTACTTTCGACCAACTACTGACCCCGAACGCTATGGGATCAATTATCAAAAGTTGGCAGGGATGACGGGAACAGCGATCACTGAAGAGGATGAATTCCGCAATATTTACGGGATGGACGTGGTGGTGATCCCCACTCACGAGCCCATGATCCGGGAAGATTTTCCCGATGCTGTCTACCGCACTGCTAACGGCAAGTTTAAGGCTGTAGTGGAGGAGATCGCAGCACTGTATCATGCGGGGCAGCCAGTACTGGTGGGGACCATTTCCATTGAAAAGTCGGAGGAATTGAGCCGCATCCTGAAACAGCAGGGGATCCCCCATCATGTCCTTAACGCCAAGCATCATGAAAAAGAGGCGGAAATCATAGCCGACGCGGGACAGCAGGGCGCGGTAACCATTGCCACCAACATGGCGGGACGGGGCACCGATATTGTGCTGGGTGGTAACCAGGAACGGGAGATCGAAATGGTACGCCAGGATCCAAAGATGACGGACGAGCAGAAGGAAAGGCGCATTGCCGCCATTCGTGAGGATTGGCAGGTGCGCCATGACAAGGTGGTGGCCCTGGGCGGCCTGCATATCATTGGCACGGAGCGGCACGAATCGCGGCGTATTGACAACCAGTTGCGCGGGCGTGCCGGGCGTCAGGGTGACCCCGGTTCCTCCCGTTTTTATGTCTCCCTCGAGGATGACCTGATGCGCCTCTTCGGTTCTGATAGTGCCCGTTCCATCATGGAGCGGCTGGGGATGGATGAAGATGCCCCGGTGGAACACCCCCTGATCAGCCGGGCCATTGAAAATGCCCAGAAAAAAGTGGAGGGGCGCAACTTTGAGATACGCAAACATGTTCTGCAATACGATGATGTAATTAATAAGCAACGGGAGGTAATCTACCGGCAGCGCCGTCAGGTGCTGGAGGGTGAGAGCCTTCGTCCTAATATCATAGCAATGATTACTGATTTGGTGGACGAAGCCATGGAACTTTACATCGACCCTAAACTTGACGAAGAGGACTGGGACCTGGATGGTTTGCTCAACCACTTGCAAAACTTTTTATCACCTGCAGGAGTACTGCCGGGGATAGAGTTAAAAGATTTGGATCGGGATGAAATAAGGGAAACAGTGTTGAGCCACGCTGAAAAACGATATGCGATCCGGGAGACGGAGTGGGGTGAGGAGCGGGCACGCGAACTGGAGCGCGTGGTTTTACTGCGCACCGTGGACGAGAAATGGACGACCCATATCGACGAGATGCACGAGTTGCGACAGGGGGTTGGTCTGCGTGGCTACGGGCAGCAGGATCCCCTCGTGGAGTATCGCAATGAGTCCCATAATATGTTCCAGGAGATGATTCGTACCATTAAGCAGGAAGTGGTACGGCTGCTATTCCACCTTCAGGTGGGGGAAGCGCCGCAAAGGCAGCAGGCCGCCGTACCGCTGCATGCAATAAGGCCACAGGTGGGTGCCATGGGAGAGCCGCAGGGTTCGGAAGGACCGCAAAAAATGCCTAAGGGAACACCTGTTACGGTTAACAAGATCGGACGTAATGAGCCCTGCCCCTGTGGCAGCGGCAAAAAACACAAGAAATGCTGCGGCAAAGATTAATATCCAATATCAAACATCCCCTTTGTGTAGGAGGTAAGGATTAATGTTGGCTGGTGAGCTAAAGGAGCAATTAGAGAAACAACAAAGACGTTTGCAGGACTGGGGGAGATCTCTTTGACCTGGATACGGTGCGAAAACGGGTTCAGGTTATTGAGGAGCAGGCCAACCAGCCTGATTTTTGGAATAGGGGCGAGAATGCCCAGAAGCTGATGCAGGAGCTGGGTAAGCAGAAGCACAAACTGGACAGCTATGGGCGTATTGAGGCTCTTCTCCAGGAATGGGAACTGCTTTTGCAGCTTTCGGGCGAGGAAGCAAAAAATGAGCGGGAAGCGGATGAGTTGCTTGCAGAAGCGGAGCAATGCTTTAGGCAGGCGGAAGAAATATTGGAAAAGGAAGAACTTACCCTTCTTTTCAGCGGTCCCTACGATGAAAACAGCGCCATCTTGGCGATCCACCCCGGGGCCGGAGGGCTGGAGGCACAGGATTGGGCAGAGATGCTGCTGCGTATGTATACACGGTGGTCCGAGGAGAAAGGCTATACAGTGGAACTCCTTGATTACCTTCCCGGTGAAGAAGCGGGGGTAAAGAGTGCCACTATTCTGGTGCAGGGGGAAAAAGCCTATGGCTACCTGCAGGCCGAACGGGGCGTGCATCGCCTGATCCGCATCTCTCCATTCGATACGGGGGGAAGAAGGCATACTTCCTTTGCTTCCGTGGATGTGTTGCCGGAGGTGGAAGAAGGGGTGGATGTGGCAATAGATCCGGAAGAACTGCGCATTGACACTTTCCGTTCCCAGGGCGCCGGCGGGCAGCATGTTAATACCACCGATTCGGCGGTGCGCATTACCCATCTTCCCACCGGCCTGGTGGTGCAGTGCCAAAATGAACGCTCCCAACATAGTAATAAAGAAAGGGCCATGCGAATTTTGCTGGCCAAGCTGGCAGACCAGGCAATACAGCAGCAACGGGAAACTGTAACCGCTCTGCGCGGTGAACAAAAGGAGATTGCCTGGGGTTCGCAAATCCGTACATATGTATTTCATCCCTACTCTCTTGTAAAAGATCACCGCACCGGCGAAGAGACAGGTAACGTTGAGGCTGTAATAAATGGGGATATTGATCCTTTCCTGGAAGCGTATCTGCACTATTCACAACAGCAGGAAACTCCGGGGTCATAATGAGAGCGCGGTGCCTTCAATATGGGTCTGTGGAAAAAATACCTTGTGGATCTGATCGGTATCATGATCGGCACGGCCATTATGGCCGCTGCCTTCAGTATTTTTCTTATTCCTAACAAGATTGCTGCAGGCGGGGCCAGTGGTATCGGAATTATCTTTTTTCATCTCTACCAGTTTCCCGTGGGAATTACCGTTCTTCTGGTGAATATCCCCCTGTTTCTGCTGACCTGGTGGTTCCTGGGCTGGCGGATGGTGGTCCACAGTTTGGTCGGTTCCTTTTTCTTTCCCCTGCTGCTGGTACTGTTGGATCCCCTTCCCGCCCTCACAACGGACCTGCTGTTGGCCTCTGTATTCGGTGGTATCATGGTGGGGATCGGACTCGGATTGGTTTTTCGTTTTAAGGGTTCCACTGGGGGGACTTCACTGGGCGCATTGCTGATCAACCATTTCTTAGGGATCAGTAGTGGACAGAGTCTGGTTGTGGCTGATCTTTTGATCGTCTTCTCCTCCGGATTTATCTTTAGCCCGGAGGTTGCCCTGTTTGCCCTCCTATCCCTGCTCGTAAGCGCCAGGGTTATCGATATTGTGCAGGAAGGATTTGCCTATTCCAAGGCGGCTCTGATTATCTCACAGGAAAAGGAAAAAATTGCTGAACGTATTATGGCTGAACTGGACAGGGGGGCCACGTTCATGGAAGGACGGGGTGCTTATACAGGGGATGAGCGGGAAATGATTCTCTGTGTGCTTGCCCAGTCCCAGGTAACACGCCTCAAGCATATCGTGCGGGAGACGGATCCGAATGCCTTTGTAATTGTAACCAATGTGGGAGAAGTGCATGGCGAAGGCTTTCGTCGTATCTGATTAAGGAACTAAAAGGAGGAATGAACTTGCCCGTTTTATCTAACGCTGATCTGAAGGAACTCAGCAGTAGAGCTGTCAGTATGCGCCGGGACATTGTGAAGATGGTCCATCAGGCCGCTTCCGGCCACCCTGGCGGAGCCCTCTCTATCATTGATATCCTGGTCATCCTTTACTATAAGGTCATGCAGGTGGATCCCCTGAACCCCACCGACAGGGAGCGGGATCGGCTTGTTTTCAGCAAAGGACATGCCTGCCCCGCCCTCTATGCCATCCTGGCGGACCGGGGATTTTTCCCCCCCGCTTATCTTGAACAGTTTCGCAAAATTGATTCCCCGCTGCAGGGCCATCCTGATATGCGAAAAACGCCGGGGGTGGATTTTTCCACCGGCTCTCTTGGCCAGGGACTTTCCGCGGCCAACGGTATGGCCCTGGCAGCCCGTCTGGACGGTTCACCGCGGCGCGTCTACGTGGTGCTCGGTGATGGGGAGATTCAGGAGGGGCAGATCTGGGAGGCGGCCCTGACCTCAGCCCATTACCGCCTTGATAACCTCACCGCCTTCCTCGATAATAATGGCCTGCAGATCGACGGATGGGTGCGGGATGTGAAGTCTGTTGAACCGGTGGCGCCTAAATGGAAGGCGTTTGGCTGGAATGTCCTGGAGTGTGACGGGCATGATTATGCTCAGCTGCTGGAAGCAATACAAAGGGCCCGTGCCAACCGGGGGGCACCCACCATCATCATCGCACACACGGTAAAGGGAAAAGGGATTCCCTTCATGGAAAATCGGGAAGAATGGCACGGCACAGCACCAAGCGCAGAAGAGTTGGAAAGAGCCCTGGCGGCACTGCAGTAGCTGGGAGAATAAAGAAGTATTCAGGAGTCAGGAGTCAGGAGAAAAGATGAATCAACTAATCTTTTAAAGTCTTATGGGGCTCACCGACCTTTTGACTTTTCACATCCGCTACATCCGATGCCTCAGCTTACCATCCGTATGATGGGCAGTCATCAAACCAACAATGCCTCATTGGCCCTTCTGACAATGCTGGCTTTACGCCATCACGGCCTTCTGGAAATCAGCGACGAGGCATTGGCAAGCGGTCTCCAGCAGAGCTTCTGGGCCGGCCGGCTCGAAGTACTGCATCAATCCCCTCTTGTTATCATTGATGGTGCCCACAACCTTCAGGGCGCCCAAATCCTCCAGCAGTTCCTGGTGGATCACTTTCCGGACAGGAAAATTCATTTTCTGATGGGGATGCTGAATAACAAAGATATCAGTGGTGTTCTCAATACACTGATGCCCCTTGGCCAGAAGCTATTTTTTACCAGAGCTAATAACCCAAAAGCAGTGAATCCTGAAACCCTTGCTGAACAAGTGCAGCTCTTCGGAAAAGAAATATACGCCATTGATTCCATGGCCGAAGCTGTGGAAACCGCGTTGATGCAAACGGCTGCCGATGAAGTATTGGTTATCACCGGCTCTTTGTATCTGGTGGGCGATGCCAAAACCATCCTGCTCCAATTCTTGGATCAGCAAAGAGAGGCCAGTTAGAGACCTTCATTTAAAATGTGAAGATTTGATCACGGGAGTCTCTTTTATTAATACCTCGGCTCTTTTGATTTTTACATTGCCTGGTAGATGATATCTCCATCCATCATGGTTAATAAGACTTTTGTTTTTTTGATTTTCTCTGAAGGAATGTTAAACAGGTTCTGGTCCAGGATGATGATGTCTGCCAACTTTCCTTCCTCGAGAGTTCCCAACTGGTCTTCCCGTCCAGCGCTGTAGGCTGATCCATAGGTATACGAACGCAGCACTTCATACATGGATAGTTTTTCCGAGGGTGTCCATCCGCCCAAAGGTTCACCGTCATTGTGAAGACGTGTCACCGCCCGGTAAATTTCAAGGAATGGATCCTGGCTCACCACAGGACAGTCACTCCCAATGGCCATGATTCCTGATGTATTGTACAGGGATTTAAAGGCAA
>SKTJ01000043.1 GCA_007122565.1 Syntrophomonadaceae bacterium
ACTGGAGCCGGCTGCCGCGCTGGATTACAGCACTGTCTATACGGTGATAATTCCGCGCTGGGCAGTGCAGGGAATGGCGGGAAATTTACTGGCGGCCGATTTTAGCTACAGTTTTACAACGGAAAGGGCACCGGATCATGCACCTCCCGTGATCAGCCTCTTCACAATTAATGGGGGCGCTGCACTGGCCAGCAACCGGGAAGTCCTTTTGCAGATCGAAGCAACGGATGATACTACCGACCAAGCTGAGTTGCAGCTTCGCTTCTCCAACGACAGCGAATCCTGGAGTGAATGGGAAGCATATACATCTGAAAAAGACTGGACCCTGCTGGAAGGCGATGGTGAAAAGACAGTTTACATAGAGGTAAAGGATGAAGCTGAGAAAGTGGCAGCAACTGAGGCCGGCATCACGCTGGATACGACGCCTCCCTTTGTTATGGCAACTGTTCCTATTAACGGGGCAACAGATATCCCCGGCGATCAGCCTCTGGAGGTCACCATAGCTTTCAGCGAAGTGATTGAAGCGGCCCCCCAGTTTGATAACATTACTTTAAAAGATGTGGCAGGTATTCCTATTGGGCTGGTAAAGCATATATTTAACGAATCACTTTATCTCCAAACCACTGCTGATCTCCTTAATAATAATACGTATACAGTTTCCCTGCCGGCGGAATCGCTTCAGGATGAAGCGGCAAATGGATTGGCCGGAGAATTTCAGTTAATTTTTCAAACAACCATTGTTGAAATTTCAGATCCGGACCCAGGTTCTGATCCAGACCCCGTTCCAGACCCCGATCCCGATCCCGTTCCAGACCCCGATCCAGGCTCTGACCCCGATCCTCTTCCCCCATCCTGGACTGAAGCGGAAGCAGCTAATATTGATAAATTTGAAGATAACCTTGCACTGGCCGGCTCAGGTATTTTAGCCTCTGCTGCTGATGTTTACGCCTTTCCCATTGGTGGGACTATGATTGGCAGCCATTTTTTTGTGGAAGCGGACGCTGCAATATTGATGGAAGCAGTGGAGCAGACATTGCAGTCCGGTAAAAATAAATTGGCTCTTGTGGTGATTGGAGGGGAAGAGGCGGATCTAGCGGATCTAATAGAAATAACTTTACCTTTTGACTCACTGCAGCTCCTTGTTACGGCAGGCCTTAATCTGTTCCTGTGTATGTCACCGGTGGAGCTGGCAATGCCGGCAGAAACATTGGCATCGCTGGGACAGGAGCAGGGACTTTCCATTACTGTTGCAGCAGTAAAGGACCGGCAACATCAACTCCAGCTGGCGGAGCAGGGGCGGGAGTTGCTGCTCCAAAGCAGCCCTTATGGAGAGCCGTTGCATATTACCACATCCTTTGACGGTCCCGCCAGGGTGGTGTTCCCATTACCGGAGAGTTCCAAGCCCATCCTGCAGGTGGAGCAGCTGTATATCTATGTGGAGCACAGCGACGGGGAGATGGTGTTGCTGCACGGCGAGCCCTACTACGATGCAACATATGCGCTGGTGGGGATCGGGGACTGGGTTGATCGTTTCAGCATATTTGCCCTGCTGGAGTCTCACTATAAAAAAGTGTTGAGTCTGCAACCGGGCTCTACTGAGGCACTGATTAAAGGCGGGCATACGGTGTTGGATGTACCGCCCTTTATCCATTACGAATCTGCCAGCTTAATGGCTCCGGTTCGCTTTTTGGGGGAGACACTGGGAGGACGGGTCAGTTTCCTGCCACTGGAGAATAAAATCATTATTAATAAAAACAATCAGCAAATCAGCCTTGTTTTAGGATCTAGTATATTGTTCGTCAATGGTGAGGCAACAGTGCTTCCCTGCCCCGTTTCCGTCGTGGAGGGCAGGGCTTTTGCGCCGGCGCGTTTGTTCAGTAATGCCCTTGGTGCGGACGTGCATTGGAACGGGAAAGAGCGAAAAGTGATTGTCAGAGAGAAGTGGTAGAAGGGGAAAAGAACAGTAGTCAGGAGTCAGTAGTCAGTAGTCAGTAGTAGGGGCAGGTCTGACTCATTTCAATATGTTATGCGAATAAACCCAATAGAGCCAATAAAAGGGGGTTGTGGAAAGGATTTTGTGTGATGGTGGAGAATAGGGAAGGATAAAGGTGGTTGAATTATATGATAACGGGTTATGGTGAACCGGGTTACGTGAGCCGCGGTTATGACGGGGTGGGTAAGATAGGCTCCCGGGGAAGACGGCGGCGAAGCCGGAAGGGCATGTTTATCCTGATGGCAGTGTTGCTGTTATTGCTATACCTGTTACATCGCCCTCTGCTTGCTGCGGTTGGAAATGTCCTCGTTACTGAGGATGCGCCGCAGCAAAGTGATGTGATTGTGGTACTGATGGGTGGTGTGCCGGATCGCATTGTGCAGGGAGTGGAGCTTTATCAGGAAGGGCTTGCGGATAATATGGTGATGGTGCGCAGCCATGATTTGAACAATTACGAGCTGGCGGAAACACTGGCTCTCAACATTCCGGGGATGGTGGATATTAATCGCGACATTGCGATGCAACTGGGCGTACCGCAGGAGCGGATCATTGTCCTGCCAGAGCGGGCGGACAGCACGCGGGACGAGGCCCTGGCGGTGCAGGATTACCTGCAGGAGAACGATTTGGATTCCCTCTTGCTGGTGACCTCCCGCTATCATTCGACGCGGGCGAAAAAAACTTTTGAACAGGTGCTCGGCAGCAATTACCGCGTGAGTTCCATGCCTTCCCCTTACGATCCCTTTGACCCGGACAGCTGGTGGACGGAGCGGCGTCAGCTCCGTGATGTGTTTTTGGAATATCAGAAGCTGTTAAACTTATATCTCTTTAAGCGGTGAGCACCAATATAGCTTAGAAGTTAGTTCCCGGTGGCTGACAGGGAAAGGGGTTTGGTGGGTATGGCTTCGGTGGTGAAGAGTTTTGCCCTGGCCGGGGTGGATGCTTACCCGGTGGAGGTGGAGACAGATATACTGGGTGGCCTGCCGGCTGTTTCCATCGTGGGGCTTGTGGATACAGCGGTGCGGGAGGCGCGGGAAAGGGTGCAGGCAGCACTCCGTTATGCCGGTTTTAAGTTTCCCGGTGAGAAGGTAGTTATCAACCTGGCGCCGGGTGATATTAAAAAAGGCGGTTCCCATTTCGATCTGGCCATGGCTGTGGGGGTGCTGTTACGCTCAAGGCAGCTTACCGGGAATGATATGCTTGAGCATTTTGCCTTTGCGGGAGAGCTTTCTCTTAATGCCACGTTACGTCCCTGTCCCGGTGTGCTGCCCATGGCCATGGCGGCCAGGGATGCGGGGGTGCAAAACTTAGTTGTTTCACGGGAAAATCTGCGGGAAGCCTCCCTGGTGGGGGGTTTGAATGTTTATGCTTTTGAGACGCTGGCAGCAGTCGTCTCTTTTTTAAATGGGGAAACATCATATACGCCGCCGCAACAGGAGTCAGGAGAGCTACCGGATGAGAATTGGGGCAGCCTTGATTTTAAAGAGGTGCGGGGGCAGGATGCATTGCTCGAATATATTGTCATTGCCG
This sequence comes from Syntrophomonadaceae bacterium, assembly GCA_007122565.1. GTDB lineage: Bacteria > Bacillota > Dethiobacteria > DTU022 > UBA8154 > UBA8154. The sequence continues at coordinate 3,521 of SKTJ01000043.1, forward strand.
CCGCCGGTGGGCATAATATGCTGATGCTAGGCTCACCGGGGTGTGGTAAGTCCATGGTGGCACGGCGCATCCCCACTATTCTGCCCCGCATGACGGAGGCAGAGGCATTGGATGTGACTAAAATTTACTCGGTGGCGGGACTCTTGAAAGAGCGGGGCCGCTTGATCCGCAGCAGGCCTTTCCGTGCGCCGCATCATAATGCCTCCACCAGCGCCCTCATCGGGGGTGGGACCGATGCCGGCCCAGGGGAGATCTCACTGTCCCACAATGGTGTGCTTTTCCTGGATGAGATTGCGGAGTTCGGCAAAAAGACGCTGGACGCACTGCGGCAGCCCCTGGAAGACCGCCAGGTTACCATTTCCCGCGTAAAAAACAGTAACTCTTATCCCTGCAGCTTTATGCTCGTTTCTGCTATGAATCCGTGCCCTTGCGGCTATTATGGCCAGGAGCGTTGTCGTTGCAGTGATTATGAGGTGCTGAAGTACCGGCGCAAACTCTCCGGTCCGATCCTCGACCGTATGGATATTCAGAAGTATGTGCAGCCGGTTAATTTTCTCGATCTCTCCGGTGAGGGTGGGGGAACAAGCTCCGCCGTGTTGCGAGAGCGGGTGGAGTTCGCCCGGCAAAAGCAGCGCGAGCGGTTTGCCGGGCAGCCTATGATTAGCTGTAATGCGGAGATGACGGCACCGCAGGTTAAGGAATACTGTTCGCTGGAGGATGAGGGGCGGCGTTTACTGGAACAGGCCTATGAGCGTTTTCAGTACAGTGCCCGTGCTTTTCATAAATTTTTAAAAGTGGCTCGCACTTTTGCTGATTTGGATGGTTCACCCCATTTGCGGCGGCAGGATGTGGCCGCATCCCTGATGGCCCGGGATATGGACCGGGAACAGGCGGGGATGCTGGTGATTTAGCGTTGCCGGCTGTGGATCTCTTACTTCGTTGCCCATTAGAAAATGGGAAATGTATCACTTTTATATGAGTTAATTTCCCATTGTTTTCTAAGCACCATCAAAGATAAGATAAATTCAGGTTTTATTGGGGAGACTGTAATGGAGATCTACTGGCTCTGGCTTAGCATGCTGCCCGGTGTGGGAGCGTTGCTGCAGAAGAAGTTGCTGCAAAGGTTCGGCAGCCCCGTTGATATTTACCATGCCGGTGAGGGTGAACTGCTCAGTATTGAGGGGATGGGAAAGACGCTGACACAGCGTGTGCTGGCGGCCCGTTCCCTTGACGGAGCGGCGCGGGTGCAGGAGAAGATGCAAAAGAGCGGCATCCGGTTGCTTGTACTCAGTGATCCACTTTATCCGGACATGGTAAAGAGCCTTGCAGAGGCCCCTGCCGTTCTTTATTATCGGGGGACCCTGCACGGGCAGAGTTGTGGTGTGGGGATCGTGGGGGCACGGCGCTGCACCGCTTACGGTAAGGAGGTGGCACGTGAGGCTGCCGCTTTTCTGGCCAAACAGGGCATCCCCGTCATCAGCGGTATGGCCCGCGGAATCGACAGCTATGCCAACACGGCATGCCTGCAGGCGGGGGGATACACACTGGCTTTCCTGGGGCATGGCGTGGATATCTGCTTTCCCGCGGATCACCGGGAGCTGATGGAGGCTATCGTGGAGCACGGTGCAGTTCTTTCCGCCTACCCGCCGGGCACGGAAGCCCGTCCGGAGTTTTTTCCCCAGCGCAACTACCTGATCAGCGCCTGGTCATACCGGCTGCTGGTGGTGGAGGCGGCACAAAAAAGCGGTTCACTGATTACGGCAAACCTGGCAAAGCAACAAGGGCGCCCCGTCTTCGCAGTGCCGGACAACATTTATAAACGACAAAGTGCCGGTACCAATGGCCTCATCGCGGATGGGGTAGCACACATTTACCTGCAGCCGCGGCAACTTTTAGGGGAAGTGGAGCAGGTTGCGGCAGCAGCTAACGGAGAGGTTTCGGCCGCGCTAGCGGAAAAAGATGCAGGCGGGATTGCTGCAGCTTCACTGACTGCCGCGCAAGGGAAAACGTTACCGCAGGCGGACCACGGTTCCCTGCCTGCTACGGAAAGGGAGATACTTTCTTTGCTGATTGACGCCGGTGCACCCCGTAGTCCGGAGGAACTGGCAGCACATTTTTCCGGAGAGAAGAAATTATTCTGGGAGACACTTGCGGTCATGGTGCTGGAGGGGAAAGTGGATAATCTTGCCGGAGGGCGGGTGCGCCCCTGTGCAGCATTTGTGCAGTAAAAATTTTTTTTCAACCAAAAGAAGGATATTTTTAGTTAATATAGAATAGTATAAGGGATAGAGGATATCCAATGATATTAGATATCCCTAAAGGCCCGTTTGCGGGGAAAAAGATAAGGAGAGTGTAAATATGGATTTAAAAGGAACAAAAACGGAGAAAAATTTGCTGACAGCCTTTGCCGGAGAATCACAGGCACGCAATCGCTATAGCTACTTCTCCAGCAAAGCCAAAAAAGAGGGTTACGAGCAGATTTCAGCTATTTTTGAAGAGACGGCCAATCATGAAAAAGAGCATGCCAAGCGTCTTTTCAAGTATCTTCAGGGTGGTGAACTGGAGATCCAGGCTGCATTTCCGGCTGGTGTGATCGGTACCACGGCGGAAAACCTTAAGGAGTCGGCCGGTGGCGAAAATCATGAATGGAAAGATATGTATCCCTCTTTTGCCGTGGAAGCCCGTGACGAAGGATTTACGGAAATTGCTGAAGTTTTCGAAGCAATAGCCGTGGCCGAGGCACAACATGAAAAGCGTTACCTCGCCCTATTAAACAACATCGAAAGCGGGACGGTCTTCAAGAAAGAAAAGCCGGTGGTATGGGGCTGCCGCAACTGCGGTTACCGTCACGAAGGGGCGGAAGCACCGGATGATTGTCCGGCCTGTGACCATCCCCAAGCCCATTTTGAGTTGATCCGGGAAAACTGGTAAAAAACGCTGATTTTAAAATAGAGAAACGTACGACAAGGAGGAGTTTAAATGACTGAACGGTTGGATGTATATAAGTGTGAGGTCTGTGGGAATATTGTGGAGGTGTTGCATGCCGGCAAGGGAGAGTTGGTGTGCTGTGGTAAGCCCATGGAGCTGATGACGGAGAACACGGTCGATGCATCTAAAGAAAAGCATGTTCCTGTGGTAGAGAAGACAGATAGTGGTTTCAAAGTAACAGTGGGGAGCGCACTTCATCCCATGGAGGAAAAGCACTATATTGAATGGATTGAGATTATCGCTGACGGAAAGGTCTGCCGCAAGTGGCTACAGCCCGGAGAAACACCGGAGGCTGTTTTTGTAACAGACGCCACAGAGGTCACAGCCCGCGAATACTGCAACATCCACGGCCTCTGGAAAGCCTAATGGGACAAGGGGACAGGTCCCTTGTCCCATTTTGGTTTATTAATTTGTTTTCATGACACCAAATTTTTTTCAATTTCCTATATCATTAGACTAAAAAAAGATTTTTCTTAAAAACAAAATCGGACACAGTGCGCTGTGTCTTTTTTCTTTTACAAAATGGGACAAGGGGACAGGTCCCTTGTCCCATTTTGCCTTGTCCCATTGAAGGAACGGGCGTATTGATAACGAATAGTTAAAAAGTGTCTGTAATCATTAATTGTAATGGAGGAACTTGTTTTGATGATTTTTAAATTGGACTCTGGTGATGAGGTTCATCGTTATTATAAGAGTATTGCGGTTATTTTTAAGGGAGAAAGGAAAGTACTGAGCTCTTCTCCGCTTAATGGTGGTTATAGGGATGATCTGAGGGCGGTTTTTAATCACGACATCAAACCTGGTGAGGGGATGGCCTGTGAATTGAAGGCTCCTACCTATGAAGAGCATTTGAGCATAATCGCCGCTGAACTGGGTTTTAATCCTGATTATACTGCGGGAATTGGAACAGCTGCCTCCATGGAAAATGTTTCCCTAATCGTTGAAAGTTATGCTGGACTCAGTGTTACAGCTATTGTCACCGGGGGAGTGGAGGTAAATGGCGGCAGGGCAGGTGATCCGGCCACTTATGATGAACGAAATGACCAGGGGGATTCTAAGGAAGGATCAGGGACGATTAACATTATGCTGGAAATAAATGCCAACCTCACCCCGGGGGCTCTTACCGGGGCGCTGCTGACCTGCACAGAAGCCAAGAGTGCCGTCTTGCAGGAGCTGATGGCCCCCAGCAAGTACTCCACCGGACTGGCGACCGGTACGGGCACAGACGGCACCATTTTAATCAGTAACGCCGCTTCGCCCATTTCTCTTACAAATGCGGGAAAGCATGCAAAACTGGGAGAGCTTATCGGCAGGGCAGTAAAAAAAGCTGTTAAAGAGGCTCTTTTTAAACAATCGGGCTTGGACTCCCACTACCAGAAGAGCATCTTAAGAAGGTTTGAGCGTTACGGTTTAAACGAAGAAAGCCTGTGGCAGAAATACTGCCGGAATGTCCAATCCGGCTGCAAAGAAAAGGCTTTATTTATACATAACCTGCATATTTTGGATAGAAATGCGCTGTTGGTAACTTTAGGCTCCCTCTATATTCATCTATTGGATCAATATGAATGGCAGCTATTACAGGAAGAAGAGGTAAAGGAAGGGGCAGCCGTTATTCTAAAAAACATAAAGAAAATATTAAACTTAAAAGGAAAAATGGAAGAGCCTGTTTATGATGAACAGCTTTCCCAATGTTTGATTAACTCTTTTGCAGAAGTTATGGTCCAGGCTACTGGAGAGCAAGACTAAAAATGGGACAAGGGGACAGGTCCCTTGTCCCATTTTTACTTAGCTAGACGAAAATCTTATTAACGCCATCCTTGATTTTTCAATTCCTATAGCTTAAGACTGAAAAAAAACTTCCTTATGAGGTGCATTTATTATTAACACAGCGAGCTGTGTTTTTTTTTAAATATGGGACAAGGGACCCATCCCCTTGTCCCATTACAGTATCGTTACATAAATTCGGATTGCAGTTCTTTTTCCAGGGGTAGGGGATCAAAGGGACGCTGGGCCAGCGGCTCACCTGTTAGGGCGGGACTTTGTTCCTCAAAGGTGGAGCGCGGAACCTTGTAGAAGATACCGGTGGGGATTTCCTCTCCCCAGGTCCGGGCCAGTTCCAGGGCGGCGTGCCAGTCCGTGTCATCATGGCCACTGATGGGCCGGACCCG
>SKTJ01000207.1 GCA_007122565.1 Syntrophomonadaceae bacterium
AAACCACCAAAATCAATTAAAGGTTATTGAACAACACCCCTACTTATGCCTGTCTTGAGCGAATTGGCCCGTTCCAGTCTTTATTGCTTGCTCTTGCTATAACAGCCATGTTCGTTTCCAGGGGAGTATTTTAATTGATAATATTACACTGGTGATCCGTCTTGTTGTACCGGTAATCTGTTTTTTTCATTAACTTCACCGTGGGCCAGCTGGTTGGGCGACTTTGGGAGGGGAAAAGGGATAATTAACAATTGGTGATAATACGAAGTTAAATCGCGATAACGATTTCGTTCTTCTCCTGGCAATATCCAACCTCAACCGCGCAGGGTTTTGTGACAGATTTATCGGCTGTCACCTTTTTTGTTTTAAGAGAGCATAATATGATGCTTATTCCTGCAAAATAACAGAGTAAAGTAATTATCCCACAGGAGGTGAAGTTGGTAATGGCAGGATTGCCAGACGAATCCTAATGCATACAAATAGGAATTTACCACGCGTTGCTTATTTTTGCATGGAGTACGGTTTACATGAAAATTTTCCCATCTATTCCGGTGGTTTGGGGATTCTCGCCGGTGATTATTTAAAGGCGGCCAAAGATCAGGACCTGCCCGTGGTGGGGATCGGAATACTGTGGCGTCAGGATTATACGGAACAGTACATCGACCAGGACGGCAACCCTTACGACGTCTTCGCCGACCATGATTTTGATTTTGTGAAAGATACAGGAGTGACTGTAACTGTAACTATTCGCGGTGAGACTGTGCCTTGTAAGGTTTGGTTTGTGGATCATTACAATAACGCCCCCCTTTACCTGCTTGATGCAGCTGTGCCCGGCAGCCAGCACGGATGGATCACGCAGCGCCTTTACTGGGGGGGGAATGATCACCGCATTGCCCAGGAGATTATTCTCGGGGTGGGTGGTGTAAGAGCCCTAAGAGCGCTTAATCTGGAAGTGGATCTCTACCACTTTAACGAGAGCCACTCCCTTTTTGCGGGACTGGAACTGTTCCGGGAAAAAATGGAACAGGGCCTTTCCTTTGATCAGGCATGGGAAGAAACACGCAAGCAGGTAGCCTTTACTACCCATACCCCCGTGGAAGCGGGCAATGAAAAGCATTCCCACTGGGAATTACAGGAGATGGGAGCGTATAACGGACTTAATTACGATCAGATGGCCCGTCTCGGCGGGGATCCTTTTAATATGACCCAGGCTACTTTGCGTATAGCATATTTAGCTAATGCGGTATCACAACTGCACGGGGAAACTACCCGTGAAATGTGGCGCGAAACCCATGATAAAGCGCCCATTATTGCGGTAACAAACGGGGTGCACGTCCCAACCTGGCAGGATCAGGCGATCAGGGTAGCTTATGATCATAATGAAGACCTGTGGGAACCTCACTTAAAAGCGAAAAAAGAACTGATCGAGTTTATCCGTCAAAAAACGGGGCAGGTCAAGGATCCTAATGCTTTAATTGTGGGATTCGCACGCAGAGCTGCGGCTTATAAGAGGAACCAATTGATTTTCGGAGATATGACTGTGATAGAACCGTTGTTAAAAGAAGGTAAGCTCCAGCTCGTTTTCTCCGGTAAGGCTCATCCCGATGATTATATTGGCAAGAACGTGATCAAGGATCTGGTGAGCATGGATAGAAAGTATGAAGACAGCATTATATTTCTGGAAAATTATGATATGAAAATTGCCCACTACATGGTGCGGGGCTGCGATGTATGGCTAAACAATCCGCGGCGCCCCCTCGAGGCCAGCGGCACTTCCGGCATGAAAGCTGCCATAAATGGAGTACTAAACTTGAGCATAGTGGACGGTTGGGTGTGCGAAGGGCCGCAGCACGGCATTAGCGGATGGCTACTGGAGTGCCATGAAGACCATTTACACCTGCCTGAGGATGAAAGGGACTTGCAGGCCCTTTACAGAATACTTTTGACTGAGGTAATCCCCATTTATTACGAAGACTTTCCCCGCTGGCAGAATATGATGCGCGCCAGCATTGAGATGGCCCAATGGAAATTCTCTTCCGCGCGCATGATCCAGGAGTACTACGAAAATATTTATACGAAGGCCCCTGTATTTATGGAACAACAGACCTCGGGGATCTAGAACAGTAATCAAATACCGTCTGATGGGCATTGGATAAAAAACTATTTGTGGAACCGTAAAGGGGGTGATTGCTTCAGCTTTAGCTGAACGAGTTCAATTTACCGGGCCGTACCACTCCAGCATTCCCCCGAGCAGATTATATACCTGCGTGTAACCCTGTTCAGATAAAAATGCCGCTGCTTCGCCACTACGCCGTGCGCTGCGGCAGACAAGGACAATCACATCTTCTTTGTCCAACAGCGTGTAATTGTCTGCAAGCTGCCCCAGTGGTAATAATTGTGCGCCAGGAATGTGCGCCTCATTATATTCATATTCTTCCCGCACATCAATCAAACGAAATTCCTTACCGTCCTCCATCCAGGACAGTAGTTCATTCGCGGTGATCTCATTGTATGCCAAGGATGCAGCGGAAGGGCCGGAAGCTTGGCAGCCTACTGCGAACGCTAAAGAGATGATTAACAGTACAATGATTAAACTTTTCAGCATATAATCGCCTCCTTATCCCATTTTACCCCATTCCCTACTAAAATGATAGTATTTGTTTTTTAATATTGTTTGGTTAGTAAGTTTGGTGTTCCACCATGCGCCCGGCCAAAGCTTTGGTTCCCCCATAGGGAATGGAAGAATAATCCCCGGTAAAAATCCCGCCTGTTAAGAGATTAATTCAAAAGAATTTTAATTGCTACCCCCAGGGTTGCACATTTGCCTGGAAGGGTTGGTTTTGTCATTTTTTGCCCCTGGAGAGAACGAGGCTGTCATCCCCGGCCCCTGGAGCAGGCTGTTTTTGCCTCACGATACGTCTGGAGGAGATTTCCATTCGCCTCCGCCTCCCTGCTATACTGATCCCGTAGCAGTTAATAGTCTAAAGAAAGGAGGTTCTTAACATGGCATTTATACCTATTGAGGACCGGTTGCAGCTGCGTGTTGAGCACGGTGCATCTTACCGTACCCGTTCCTGGGGCAGCGTGAAGCCCACGGTTAGTGATGCGGTGCTGCTCGACTTTGCCGAGGCACTGGGTGATCTGACGAATGAGACCGTGGACACGTACCTGCGAGTCAAAATCGGCGCGTTGGAAGTGGAGTAGAAAGCAGTTGGGTAGTAGTAGTTGGGCAGAAGATAGGAGAAAATGAAGGGATGAAGAGCAGGAGAATTAAACCTTGAGGAAAGGAGGCAAAAAGCTTATGGCAGAACGTAATGTTTTGCGGATGATCTTTCAAAACGCCGAAGGCCGGACGGTAGGTATCAACTTGCAGGATCCGGTGGACAACCCCGATGCGGTGGCAGTGGGCGCATGCATGGACAAGATCGTGTTGGGTGATATTTTTAACTCCAGCGGCGGGAATATTACCGCCAAGCTCCGTGCGGAAGTTGTTTCCACCACCACTACTTCCGTTGTGAATTACAGCTAAGAAACTTTGTGGGGCAGCTGTTTACAGCCGCCCCACAGGTTTCCTAAGGGGCCGCATTTGTTGAAAGTCGGATATCAGAGTGCCGGTGAGGCGGAAAAACCCAGGGGTTGGGATGGTTGCCAATCTGGGTTTTCCCATTGCCATCAGTATCTACCTGCTGGTACGCCTGGAAAACAGGATGGAAACCCTGGCCGTGCGGATCAAAGAGTTGGGCGACGCGATCAAACAAATGATGTAAGGTGCGGGCAGGAATTAAGGGGCAGTAATCAGGAGTCAGAATAAAACCAAGCAAAAATGTGGGACAAGGGGACAGGTCCCTTGTCCCACTGGAGAGGAGATATCATGTCAGAGCATGAGATTAACAATATTCGGGTGGCGCCCAATTTCCTGCTGCAGGAATTTGAGTGCAAGGACGGTTCCCGCCAGGTGGTGTTACATGGGGAACTACTAAGGCGGTTGCAGTTACTGCGTGAGGCCCTGGGCCGGCCGGTGATTATTAATTCGGGCTACCGCAACCCCGCCCATAATAAGGCAGTGGGTGGTAGTCCGAACAGTTATCACCTGCGAGGCATGGCCGCGGACATTCAGGTGCCGGGTGTTAGCCCCCAGGCGCTGGACAGGGCAGCCGCGCAAGCGGGATTCCGCGGTATCATTACCTATGCAACATTTGTTCACGTGGACATAAGGCCTTAGATATCCCTGGACATAACCAAGGCTTTAGGCATTCTTGGGTACAACTGCGTAATTCATAAATATTTGCGCATACCTCATAGCTGCACATCAAATTTCAAGATACGTATTTTCCCCCCATTTACAATATACCCCCCTGGTGTATTATATAAGCAATATACCCTGGTAGGGTATATGCGGGTGAGGATAATTTACTTAAAGGAGGATGGAACAGGTAATATTAACATTTGGTGGAGAAAAAACAAAAATAATTTATAGGGGGAATTCAATTGTTGAAAAAAGTATTATTTTGCGCAGCCTTGTTAATTTTTTCACTAGTGATGGTAGCCGGTTGCGGCAACGGTAATGTTAACGGTGAAGCTGTAACCGCCTCTACTTACAGTGACGCAACTTACACCGCTGTTTCGGCCAATGCCAATGCCAGGGGTTTCGTGGAATTAACGCTGAGCATTGCCGGTGATGAGATTGTCGACGTAACCATGGTTGAATATGATGGTTTTGGGAATCCCAAAGACTATGATAGCTACGGCCGGGAAGGTGCCTTTGACGGCTCCGACCTTCAGGCCGCCCATGAAGCCCTGGCCGCCGCCATGGTCGATAACAACACCTATAACGTGGACACAGTATCGGGTGCCACCAGCACCTCTGAGAAAACCATGAGCGCCGCCCAATTGGCCGTGGAAAAAGCGCTGGTTGAACCGGTTTCTGACAACATCTACTTTGATGGAACCTTTTTTGCCGTCTCCGACCAGGATGAGCGCGGCAACCTGGTAATTGCCCTTGTCACCATCGAAAACGATGTAATCAGCGCAGTTGAGCTTGCAGAAGCAACTGAAGGCGAAGATGGATTCACTTTGAAAGACTACGAAGACTATGGTCAGGAAGGTGCCTTTGACGGCTCCGACCTTCAGGCCGCCCATGAAGCCCTGGCCGCCGCCATGGTCGATAACAACACCTACGACGTGGACACAGTATCGGGTGCCACCGGCACTTCCGGCAAAGCAGTGGAAGCTGCAAAGAATGCCCTGGAAGCTGCGAAGCGCTAGCATAGCCTGACCTGCAAACTATCAAAAGAGAATTAATAAGTAAACTTAGAGGGAAAAAGCTTATGACTGTTTCCCTTTTTTTATTAAACAAAACCACTTGACTTTACGATTAAAAAGCTTTAACATAAAAATACCCCCCCTGGGTATGCAAAGCTATTATATAATTCCGGAAGGAAGGTGCACCTGTGGCTAATGAAGAAAAGCGTGGCTTTAACTTTAGGAGTATAATTATGGTTCTTTGCTGTGCGATCCCCATGCTACTGCTGTTATATTTTATATCTGGTGCTGGAGAAGGAAACTTCCTGGGAGGCGGAACAGGCCTGTTCTTATTACTTTGCGTGGGCATGCACGTCTTAATGTTAAAATTTATGTATGGCGGCGGGCATAGTCAAAAAGATAATGAAAGCCAAAAAAGCGAGTAATATTAGTAAAGCATTGTTTAGGAGTACCCTCCTGTAATTGGCGCTTTCCAAAAGCCCAGTAAATAAATTTATATCTGTGGTATGCTCCTGGCAAAAAATTAATAAGAAAGGAGTCAATATTGAAAAGAGGCCAAAGTGATTTTTTGCTTAAAAAAAAGGTGCTCCTCGCTTCTATTAGCCGGGGTATTATGGCCCTAACGGGTTTATTGCTATTCTATCTTCTCTTCCTGGGGTTAATAGAATCATTCGAACTTGCCTTTTACGTAATAAGGGATGATGTGTTTTTTGTAGCAGCCATATCTTTAGGTTTTGGCGTCCAAATGGGCTTATTATCCTACAGCCGCAGAATTCAGATACTGGCACAGAGCAAGAAAGTAGTCGCTCTAGGCACCTCCGGCACAGGTGCTTCTTCCCTGTCCATGGTTGCATGTTGCCTGCACCATGTAAGTGATGTGCTACCCTTTTTTGGGATTTCAGCAGCAGTATTATTCTTTGAAAATTACCGCTACCCTTTCATGTGGATGGGCGTACTAGCTAACTTGGTAGGTATCATATTAATGGTGCGTATATTGCATAAGAACCGCCTTTGGCCGCGGCAAATTTTTACTGGCAAACCATCTTAAAGGGGAAAATCGATTCGTCTCTTCCATATACTCCCGTAATCATTGCCTCATTGCTAAACTTCATTTCCATATGTTTTTCTTCTTTTAGCGGACAACCGGTATATACTATCAAATGTCCCAATATACCCCAGGAAAAGAAAAGAGGGGTAACGGATAATATAACATTTACCCCTCCCTCTTTTCTATATGTTTACTTCATATAGCTTGCTTCCGCTTCCGCGCGAGCCCTGCCAATCTGGGCTTTCAGCTCTTCTTTCTCTGCTACCGCTTCCAGGGCATCAAGCATCTCATCAAGTGAGGGACAAACACTTTCGAAGACCGGTTTTCCATTGATCACGACCGTCGGGAAAACTTTAACGTTATGCTCCATGAATTTATTGATTCCCTCCTGGTTTTTAATGGACCACTCCTTGAACTCCAAATGCTGCCTGATGCCATCCGGCAGAGAGGTAATAGTTTCAAGCATGTACGCGCATATCGCACACTGCTCGGAATCATAAGTCACGATATCTATAACCGGCTTTTCACTCATTTCAACGCCTCCTAATTTTTATCTTCAAGGGCCAGAGAACAAGGTTACAACTATTCCGATTTGTCATACTTATATAATCACCCCTTACTATTTTTGATAGACGGTCATACTGCCCCTGTGGTGGCGGCACCATCAGATGAAAATAGCCGAATTTCGGCTTTTCCAGATTTTATCTTCTTGTCCAACTGTCTTAATCACCCCCCTCATCGCATTATACGCTGGAGGAAATTCTTATAGATGAGTAACACTATAGAATTACTTGGTTATTTGTTATAAAAAAATCTCCATGCAATAACATATGCATCTACGCTAGTGGCATGAAGGCCCTTTGCTGCCGAATTCCTTGGTGTTTGATTCTGCAAGACTGTACAGCAAACGCTGCCACCAGTTATTTCCAAGGTGCTCTTTGGGGTTATTAATAAATTTTTCATAGCAGGAAGAGCAGCAAAAGTAGTAGGTTTTTCCTTTAAAAGATGTGGTTTTAAAAACTTTTTCCACTGACAGATTAGCTTTGCAAACAGGATCCATATGCATTTCAATCACTCCTTATTAAGTATCCAATATACCCCCATAGGGTATATTGTTAGTACTATTATACATGCAATCAGGATGATGTCAAGGGGTTTTCTAATACCGTATTAGCCAGGCGCTTTTTGCAACAAATGCTTGCTGGCCTCCAGGTTATCACACTCCAAAAAAAGTATAAGCCTGCAGTTTTGGCAAGCTTATACTTTTTCAAAGTTTGATGACCTCCAAGAGCAACTAATTGCAAAGCTATGGGGACAGCTACCAGGTAAAGGTAATCTCTGGTTTATCATCCAGGTCATTCAAAATAAGCGTAAGATTTCCGCTGTCATCTGTCCATATAGGTTCACCTGAGGATAACTGATTAGGTACTTTCAAAGTCCCCTGGCGGTGATGCGCCAATTCCGATTCACTCTCCCAGGTAAATCCTGCGTTAATAATTTGACCATTTACCTGCAGTTCTGCTTTTTCTGCTATGGGGTAGTCAGTTAAGGATAGGGTATGGGTGTCTAGTTGTATAAAAAAAGCAAGGGGGTCCACTTGTTGCTCTGGCTCTTTCAGGTTTAGAAAGGTTGCTGCTATCATTACTTGGGATGTGCTTTCTTCCAAGGTAATGCTGTCATTGACAGAAGCTTCCATATTATTGCTATCAGGTTCTTCTTGTCCTGAAACTATGGTATCATTTATATCACCGTTTACGGAATCAACGGCTCCTTCGCTGGGATAAAAGTACCACATTCCACCCACTGTTACCAGTACCAACACTGCTGTAACCTTAATTTTATTCATGCAAAAACTGCCTCCTGATATTTTTATATCGTTTCTTTTTGCTCCCTGTTCTGAAAGGAACGAGCTAAGGCTAGGGGAGAAGGTAAAAAGCGGCGGCTATTTTTCATATACTCCCGGTAATCTTCACCAAAATGCTGCAACATGTATTTGAAGAAATTCTCCTGAGCCCATCTGGAGAACATGTAGGTGGCGAGGATGATAAAGGAGAGAGAGCGGACTGTGCTGATAACGCTGGTCTGATGTCCGGTGTCCGTAAGTTTTCTGATCTCACGCACTTCCACCCTCTCGTCCTTTTTCGAGCCGATGGTTTTTTCCCGTTCGGCAAGTTTCATTTTCACCTTTTCGCCGTTTGGCATGGCCGTCTCGTATTCCTTGAACTCCTCTTCCGGCCAGTCATCACCTGGATGCT